>NZ_JABFRA010000002.1 GCF_013141425.1 Methylotenera sp.
CGGTTGGCCTTCTGGCGCCTTGTACAACCTGCCACAATAGGCACTCACTTCTCTTGGCTTTTCCCCTCTAAGCCAAGAGAAGCTTTATTTTTTATGTAGGAGCGGCTAGTAGCCGCGAATGGTTAAAAGTTTTCGCGATGAAGCATCGCTCCTACAAAACCACAGGGCTGACTGGCTTTGAATGGCACTTTTAATGATGCTCTGGGAGCCGCATGGATATTGGCTTGCAGAGCATGTGTTCGAGTGTTTGAATCGGGTTAACGTTGGAATAAAGCCTGAAACGAGTTCAGGGTGGCGTTAGCTAACGGCTACCCAACGAATCATTGAATTTAATCCGTGAATCACCAATTTTTTTACTCTGAATTAATGATTACCTTGCTTATTGTAATTAAAGACGTATTCAATTCGTCGTGGCAATAAGCATCAAAAATATTCTTTATTCCACTAGCACAGACTTGAATTAAAGTAGTAAACTGAAATTGTTCGAAAAGTTTTGAAATCCTAGAAATTTTCATATATTGTTGGTTTTTGGATGTTCAGACTTTGAGAATATTTTAAAAAGGAGCAAGTCATGAATTTACAATTAACTGGTCATCATTTAGAAGTAACTCCTGCATTACGCGAATATGTCACAAGCAAATTAGGGCGAATTAGCAACCACTTTGATCATGTTATCGATGTCAAAGTGACCATGAGTGTAGAAAAACTTATCCAAAAGGTAGAGGCTACATTGCATGTTCCTGGTAATGATTTACATGCTGCCTGCACAGACGACAACATGTACAGCGCAATTGATATGCTGACAGACAAACTAGACCGTCAAGTGGTGAAACATAAAGAAAAACATGCGGATCATCACAAAACGAATGGCGCAGTTAAGCACCAGAACATTGAATAATTTTTTGTTATCTTTTTATGGCTCAAATAAACGTCGCTGAGCTATTCAAACAAACCCGCCGTAAGCTCAAACTTAATTGGATTGCCGGACTTAACGGCGGGTTAAATTCCCTCACTAGCGAAACCGTCTCAAAACCTTCGTTGGCACTTATCGGCCACCTTAACTTTGTGCACCCAAACCGCGTGCAAGTGTTGGGCTGTGCAGAAATGGACTATTTACGTAGCCTAAAAGTCGCAGAGGCTGATCATGCGATTGAAAATTTATTTTCAACCGATTTGGCTGCCGTGATTGTAGCCAATGGTGAAAAAGTGCCGGATACGCTGATAGCGGCGGCTAATAAACACAGCACGCCTCTGTTTACTTCGACGCTACGCAGCCCTGAGTTGATGGACATACTGAATCACTTTCTAGCGCAGGCTGTTGCTGAATCAGTCAGCATGCATGGCGTGTTTATGGAGGTGCAGGGCTTTGGTGCGCTCATTAAGGGCGAGGCTGGCATGGGTAAGAGTGAGCTGGCTTTAGAGCTTATTTCACGTGGACATCGGTTGATTGCTGATGATATTGTGGATTTTTTCCGTATTTCACCTGAACGTGTTGAGGGCCGCTGTCCACCGCTATTGCAAGATTTTATCGAAGTCCGCGGTTTGGGTATTTTGAATATTCGTGCGCTTTTTGGCGATAATTCAGTGAAGCCAACCAAACCACTTGACCTGATTATTCAGCTGGAGATGGCGGAGAAATTAGAGCCCCATTTGTTGGATAGACTCAAAATTAAAACATTGAGCGAGCAGGTGTTAGGCGTAAAAATTCCAAAAGTACAAATCCCTATCGCGGCTGGCCGAAATATTGCGGTATTAGTGGAAGTTGCAATTCGTAACCACATGCTATTATTACGTGGGATTAATGCGACGAAGCAATTCACTCAGCGTCAACTGCGCGAAATGAAAAAATCGGCTAAGACAAAATAATGACATGAAACAACTCATCATCCTCACTGGACTTTCTGGCTCGGGCAAAAGTATTGCCTTGCATGCGCTTGAGGACAGTGGCTATTATTGCATAGACAACTTACCGGCCACTATGTTGCCGCAGATAGCCGAACATCTGCAATCTGAAACCAGGCACACAGGCAACCCCAGTGCCAGCTATGACCGTGTTGCCATTAGTATCGACAGCCGCAGTGCTGCCATTGAAACGCTACCTGCACATATTGAACAATTAAAATTACAGGGCATTAGCACGCAGGTACTTTTTCTTGAATCTAATGCGGAGACGCTAGTTAAACGATTTAGTGAAACGCGGCGTAAGCATCCGCTCAGTAAAGACACTACCACGCTCGCCGAAAGCATTGCTATTGAACGTGAGTTGCTGGCGAATCTAGGGAATCTTGGCCATGTGATTGATACCAGCCACATCAGCGCTAATAAGCTCAGGGCTTGGATTAAAGAAGCGGTTTCAAGCGACCATGTGGGCCTGACTTTGCTATTTACCTCGTTTGGTTTTAAACATGGCATTCCGCTAGATGCAGATTTTGTGTTTGATATTCGCTGTTTACCGAACCCACATTACGACGTTAAATTACGCGACCTGACTGGCCGTGATGCCGAGGTGCAGTTATTTTTGGATAAACAGGCCAACGCTCAAGAGATGTTGCGCGATATTAAACAATACATTGAAAAGTGGCTACCCTGCTTTGTGACAGACAACCGTAGTTATTTAACTGTGGCAATTGGCTGCACAGGCGGCCAGCATCGCTCCGTTTACTTTGTTGAGCAACTCAGCCAATACTTTTTGTCTAAGCAAAAAGTACTGACAAGACATCGAGAGCTGGCATAAAAACCATAAAGTTAGTTTTAGAAAATTTAAAGTTGAGATAAAAATGATTGGTATTTTAATTATTGCACACGGCGGTTTAGGTGAAAGCCTGAAAGAGTGTGCTAAACATGTCATTGGCAATGAACCTAGGCAATTAGCATTTCTTGCGGTAGATATCGATGATGACCCGAATAATTTACTTACAAAAGCACGTGGATTGGTAGACGAGTTGAATCATGGTGATGGCGTTTTAGTTTTATCCGACATGTATGGCGCAACGCCCTGCAATATTGTGAGTAAATTACTCGTTCCTGGCAAGATTGAGGGCGTCGCAGGTGTCAATATGCCAATGATTGTGCGTACCATGACTTACCGACATGAATCACTGATGGCATTAGTAGAAAAAGCCATTAGCGGTGGACGGGAAGGCGTGGTGCATTTTGATCGTGAACATTGCGACCGCTATGAGCCGTAAAATAGCATGCATCATTTTAAAAATACTTATAAATACAATTAGGCTTAAAGAATGATTAGTACTGAAGTAGAAATTATCAATAAACTAGGCTTACATGCGCGTGCCTCTACCAAACTCACGCAAACTGCCAGCAAGTTTGCCAGTGATGTTGGCATCACCCGCAATGGACGCCGAGTTAATGCTAAAAGCATCATGGGCGTCATGATGTTGGCTGCTGCAAAAGGGTCATTTATTACGTTGGATGCAAGTGGAGTTGATGAACAAGCCGCAATTGATGCGCTGACTGCATTAATCGCCGACTATTTCGGCGAAGGCGAATAAAGTTTATGGCTAGAAAAGTTATCTCTTATGGAAAATCTACTCAATGACTAGCTTTAGTCTCCATGGCGTAGGTGTATCCAGCGGCATTGCCATTGGACAAGCGCATTTAATTTCAAATGCGCTGCTGGAAGTTGTGCATTATCAATTGCCCAACCATTTGATTAGTGACGAAATCAAGCGTTTTGAAAATGCCGTTCAAACTGTTAAAGCTGATTTAGAAGAAATTAACGGTAGCTTACGTAAAAATGCGCCTGCTGAATTAAGTGCGTTCATTGGCACACATTTAATGATTTTGGCGGATAAGTCTTTATCTGAGGTTCCAAAAACCATCATCCAAAACGAAAAGTGCAATGCCGAGTGGGCAATCAAGTTGCAAATGGATGATATCGTTGAGCAGTTTGAACAAATTGAAGACGAGTATTTACGTGAGCGAAAACAAGATGTTGTTCAGGTCGTTGAACGCGTCATTAAAGTATTGCTCGGCCACCCGAGCCAATTAGCTACCGAGCAACAATTGAGTGCGCTGAGTGAAGAGCGAAAACTCATTCTAGTCGCGCATGATATCTCTCCTGCGGATGCCATCCAATTCAAACAACATGAGTTTGCAGCCTTTATTACCGATGTCGGTGGTGTAACCTCGCACACGGCTATTCTAGCGCGTAGCCTGAATATTCCTTCTATTGTTGCCCTGCAAAAAGCCCGTGATTTAATTCACGATGGTGAATTGATAATTGTGGATGGCAAGCAAGGGGTGGTGATTGTTAACCCCGACAAGAACATTCTGACGGAATATAAGTTGCGTCAGGAACAATGGGAACTCGAGCAACAAAAGCTACAACGCATCAAATCCGCTAAAGCCGTCACATTGGACGGTGCTAGTATCGAACTATTCGCTAATATTGAAGTTCCTGAAGACGTTGTTGCAGCAAGAGCTGCAGGCGCGACTGGTATCGGCCTATACCGCACCGAGTTCTTGTTTATGAATCGGCGCGAAATGCCAGATGAAGAAGAACAATTTGTAGCTTATAAAGCGGTGGCGGAGGCCATGAAAGGTGATGTAGTTGTTATACGCACCTTGGATTTAGGTGCCGATAAACAAATGAATCCTGACACCGTAGTCACCTGCGCTAACCCAGCACTTGGTTTAAGGGCAATTCGTTTTTGCTTGGCTGAGCCACAGATTTTTCATACGCAATTACGCGCACTTTTACGCGCCTCACATTTCGGCAACATTAAAATCTTGGTGCCAATGCTTTCAACACTTTCTGAGTTACGCCAAACCAAGCTGCTACTTGAACGCGCCAAACTTAGCCTGCGAAAACAAGGCATTCCATTTAATGAAACAATCGCGCTGGGTGGCATGATCGAAATCCCCGCCGCCGCGATTAATGCCGAAGCCTTTGCACATGAATTAGACTTTTTATCGATTGGCACCAACGATTTAATTCAATATACGTTAGCGATTGATCGAACCGATGATGCAGTGGCGCATCTATACAACCCATTACATCCCTCGGTATTAAAATTAATCGCTATGACCATCAAAGCAGGCGACAAATTAGGTAAATCCGTTTCTGTTTGCGGTGAGATGGCGGGCGATGCTAAATTGACCAAGCTGTTGATTGGAATGGGATTACGTCAACTTTCCATGCATCCGTCGCATATTCTGAGCGTCAAACAACAGATTCTGCATAGCCAGCTCAGCGCACTCAGTGCTAATTCACGCAAGATTCTAAATCTAACTGACATCGAAAAAATTGAACCTCAAGTCGCTAAATTGAATCGAATTGCAGATTTAAGAATGCACCCAAGACCCTAGCAAACTTTGTTTACCTCTAAAGGAATGAGTATGTCTAACGAAACAGATAGCGAAGTAATTAATGAAAATTGGGACAGCTCACCCAGCAATGACGAGAAAAATATCGCCACGGTAACTCATCTCGGAGGTACAGTATTCTGGTTTATCCCATCACTCATTGTGTGGATACTGAAAAAAGATGACAGCGAATACCTTGCCAATCAGGCAAAAGAGGCGCTAAATTTTCAAATCACCATACTAATAGCCCAACTAGTAGCTGGCATTCTGGTATGGGTACTCATTGGTTTTCTATTAATCCCAATTATTTGGCTATTGAATATTGTTTTATGCATAATCGCCGCCATCTCCACTAGCAGGGGCGAAGCATATCGTTATCCATTCGCGCTGCGCTTAATCAACTAATCTGTTTAAGGAATATTCTGTGTCAAACCCATTGTTATATCTTGCTGGCTTACCAAAATTTAATGAAGTCAAACCTGAACATGTTGGCCCTGCCATTGATAGCTTACTAACGGAAGGTCGCGCCCTAATTGAAACATTAGCGACCTCAACAGAAGCACCAACATGGGAAAATTTTGCCCTTAAGCTAGAAGACCATAGCGAAAAAATAAGCCGCGCCTGGAGCCAAGTGGGCCACATGAATGCCGTGGTGAATAGCCCTGAGTTACGTGAAGCTTATAACGAAAACTTGGCCAAACTGACTGACTACGGCAGTGACATGTCGCAAGATGAGCGACTTTACGCCAAGTACAAAGCCATTCAAGCAAGCGCTGCGTTTACAAGCCTGACGCCAACACAACAAAAAATTATCAATAACGAGGTGCGTGATTTCAAACTTGGCGGTGCAGAATTACCCGAGGCGCAAAAAGCGCGCTTTAAAGCGGTGAGTGAAGAACTTTCAAAACTGGGTTCTAAGTTTGAAGAAAACATCATGGACAACACCAATGACTTTGCGCATTACGTAGAAAATGTGGGCGATTTAGCTGGACTGCCAGCTGATGCCATAGAAGCCGCGCTTGAAGCAGCAAAAGCAGACGGCAAAACAGGTTATAAATTTAGCCTTCACTTCCCTTCTTACCTACCAGTGTTGCAATATTGTGATAATCGCGCTTTGCGTGAAACACTTTACCGTGCTTATGCCACCCGCGCTTCTGAATTTAGCAATCCTGAATGGGATAACACTAGCTTAATCAGCGATATTCTTAAACTGAAAAAAGAAGAAGCGCAAATGCTGGGGTTTAAGAACTACGCCGAGCTTTCACTCGCCACCAAAATGGCCGATAGCCCAAAGCAAGTGACGGACTTTTTAGACACACTAGCTAAACGTGCCAAGCCATATGCCGAACGTGATATGCAAGAACTCACCGCCTACGCTAAAAAACTAGATATTGATGATATGCAATCGTGGGATGTTGGCTATGTAAGCGAAAAGTTACGTGAAGAAAAATACGCATTTTCAGACCAAGAAGTGAAGCAATATTTCCCTGAGATCAAAGTGCTTGCTGGCTTATTTAAAGTCACCGAAACCATCTTTGGCGTACAAGTACAAAAGGCTGAAGCACCGCTTTGGCATGAAGACGCGGCGTTTTACCAAATTAACGATGCCACTGGCAAACCTATCGCCTATTTCTATTTAGACCTGTACGCCCGCAATAACAAACGTGGTGGCGCATGGATGGACGAAGCGATTACCCGTCGCAAAAAGGCCAATGGCATTGAACTACCTGTTGCCTTTTTAACTTGTAACTTCTCTGCCCCTGTCGGCGGAAAGCCTGCTTTATTCACGCACGATGAAGTCAATACCATGTTCCACGAATTTGGTCATGGCCTGCATCACATGCTCACCCAAGTAGATGAATACGGCGTTTCGGGCATCAAAGGCGTGGAGTGGGATGCAGTTGAGTTACCTAGTCAGTTTATGGAAAACTTCTGCTGGGAATGGGATGTGCTACGCCACATGACAGCCCACGTTGAAACTGGCGCGCAACTACCGCGCGAGTTGTTCGATAAAATGGTTGCCGCGAAAAACTTTCAAGCGGGTATGCAAACCATGCGCCAAATCGAGTTCTCACTATTTGATATGCGCCTACACGGCGAATTTGACCCAAATGGAAAACAAACTGCACTAGATTTAATTGAGCAAATTCGCGATGAGGTTGCCGTGGTAAGACCACCAAAATGGAACCGCTTTCCTAACAGCTTTAGTCATATTTTCGCAGGTGGTTATGCGGCAGGTTATTACAGCTACAAATGGGCAGAAGTATTATCAGCCGATGCTTACAGCCTATTTGAAGAGTTGGGCGTACTCTCACACGAAGCTGGCAAACTATTTAAAGATGAAGTGCTGGCAAAAGGTGGAAGCCGCCCCGCGTTGGAATCGTTTGTGGCGTTTAGAGGCAGAGAGCCTAGTATGGATGCACTCTTAAGACATAATGGGATGGCTGGGTGATGCTTAGACTAGCTAACCGTGTGGGTAAACTAGTTGCCAATCCAACATGGCTAACGGCTCGGCAGTGTGCAAAACGATAGAGATCTCATGCCCGTTAGCCCAGGTGGAACCTATTTCGACAACGACGAGTTGGATGCTTTGTTCAAGGCAGTAGGCTTCGTGGTAGTCCAATGGGGTCAAGCTGAGCAATCGCTCGACTTAGCTACAGGTGTACTGTACAAGCATCTTGGTGGTATGGCTCTCTCGAAGCACCTGCCTATGATGTTGGAAACCAAGCTGAAGTTCATCGAGAAATGTTTCGCAAAACTACCTACCTTGGCTCGATTTCGCGCTGATGGGGAGGATCTAATTGCTGACTTTCGCAGTCTCAGCGCGACTCGTCATGACCTCATACATGGTGCCATTGCAAGTGTTTCCGCGACGAATGGCGGATTTGACTTCATGAAGCTGGATTTCAACAACGATGATCATGTCGTTCGTGAGTTTCGCTTTGAGGGCGAGGACTTTCCAAAGTTAACGAAAAACCTGATCGATCTTGGCGCGCGGGCTACCACTTTCGCACAGCAGCTCTGGGGGCTTGTACAACCAAGTAGCGTGGGTTCTTTAAACCACGCGTAGCTATACTTGTAACACTGCTTACGTGGGCAAACAAGTGGCCAACCTACGAATGGAGAATGATGAAACACGACTTTTGGCATAATAAATGGGAGAAAAATGAGATTGGCTTTCACTTGCCTGAGGCTAATCCTTTGTTGGTTAAATACTTCCCAACACTTAATTTGCCACAAGGTCCACGTGTATTTTTACCGTTGTGTGGTAAAACTTTAGATATTGCTTGGTTGCTTGCTCAGGGCTACCGCATTGCTGGCGCTGAGTTAAGCGAGCTTGCGATTGAAGATTTATTTAGGCAGCTTAATTTAACGCCTAACATCACCAATCTGGATGAAATCACACATTATAGCGCAGATAATATTGATATGTTTGTGGGTGATATTTTTAAAGTCACGCCTGCCATGTTAGGCAAGGTAGATGCAGTGTATGACCGTGCGGCTTTAGTGGCGTTGCCTGAAGATATGCGCAAAGCTTACTCTGCGCATTTAATGGCGCTCACTCACAACGCACCGCAATTGCTGATTTGCTTTGAATATGACCAAACCATTCATGAAGGCCCACCCTTTTCAATTTGTACAGGTGAAGTTAAACAGCATTACCAAATAGCATACGACTTAACTTTGCTTGCATCTGAGACATTGCCTGACGGCCTTAAAGGCAAACACCCCGCCACAGAGCAAGTTTGGTGGCTTAAACCTTTAAATTAGCCAATCCTCAAGACTTGCCACTACTTGGTGACAGTGTTCACGCACATAGTCACTCGGTTGTTTTAAATCTGGCGCTACAACCACTTTTAAACCTGCTGCAATGGCAGAACGAGCGCCGTTTTCACTATCTTCAAAAGCTATACATTGTTCTGGCTTAAGACCCAATTTCTTAATCGCTAATAAGTAAATATCAGGGTTTGGCTTGCCTAGTGTGACTTCTTGCCCGCTGGTAATATAGCTGAAGTAGTCGAACACGCCAACATGACTCAAACGATGAGTAATATGATGTATAGGCGAAGATGAGGCAACGCTACAAATGACGTTAGTGCTTTGATAATGTTTGAGCAAGGGCAGCACGCCTTGTTTGAGTGGAAAGGTATGATTGTGCTCTGCTAGCAAAGCATCTAAGCCTTGCATCACTTGATTAAACTTTTGCACGCCACCTAATTGTTCAACCATGATGCGTGTAGAGTCAGGTCCCGCGCGACCAATCAACTCAACGTATTCCGCTTGGGTGTAGGTGATGCCGACTTGCTTGGCGGCGATGATGCAAGCTTGCATGATGATACGCTCTGAATCAATCAGCAGGCCATCCATATCAAATATTGCGGCTTTAATCACGTCATAATGCTCAAAAAAGCGTGACTTTAACACAGTAAACCTGTCTTGATTTAAATTGCTTAAGTTACAAAATATGCAATTTTTAACGCATGCTAAAATGCCTTAAACCTTAATTGAGATTTAATCGTGAAACTAGCTACTTGGAATGTGAACTCACTGAATGTGCGCCTGCCGCATGTATTGGACTGGTTGCGCGACAATCCGATTGATGTACTTTGCATACAGGAAACCAAGCAAGAAGATAGCAAGTTTCCATATGCCGATTTGAAAGCTGCTG
>NZ_JABFRA010000018.1 GCF_013141425.1 Methylotenera sp.
AGCACTTAGCGAGAATGGTGATGCCAAGAACTGGTACAGAGCAGGTGTTATTAAAAAAACAAAAAAAGCCTCGAATTGCATATGGGCTACCGAAATTCGTAACAGTTTTGGACGTAAAAAAAGCAGTGTTTCACGTGAAACACTGCTTTAAACGGCCAACCTAAGTCAGCCGCATGGCAAAGCCTTACAATTATTTTTTAGCTGTTGGTGTTTTTTCAGTTAATAAATAAGTGATGTAGTTTGCTTTTTCAAATGCAGCACAATCGCTACCTACAACTTCGTTACAGTGTTTAACAAAGGCGGCTTCAACTTTGTCAATGTCGCTAAAGCGTTTTTTGTTGGTCACTGGTGATAATGGTTTGATTGATTTTCCAGTAATAATGTGGCGGCCTTTGTCGGCTGGGTTCGCGGTGTGGCATGATGCACAGGCTACAGGTTTGCCTTCAGTTTTTGCATCACCTTTAAATTGTTTGATTTCGCGAGTGTAAAATTCTTTACCTGCCTCAGCAGAAACGCCAGCAAATGCTGGATCTACGTTTTTAGCAATAGTTGCGTATTTTTGCGCTAGTTTTTCTGCGTTAGCAACATCTGCTTGTGCAGAAAGCGTAGCAAAGCCAAGAATAGCTGCTAAAACGATACTAATTTTTTTCATTTGAATCTCCGTCTTTTGGTTTTAATAAAATTGTTTGCGTTGCAAATTGTATTAATTATATATGCTATCGCTTAACAATTGGGGCTACTTTGATTTTTATCAAGCGAAGAATATGCCAACATTGTTAAGAAATTATGTCTATATAGCAAGCACTAACGTTTTATCGCAAAAAGAGTTGACGTAATTGTCTGAAAAAACATGCTTTTACATGACTAATAGCCGCTAATAAAGTAAAATCTCACTCTTGCTTGATTCATTGTGAATTGATCGACAATGAATCGCTAAATTTTTGAAAAAGATATGCGTTAACTATGAATTTTCTTGAAATTTTTGATGTAATTGTCGTCGGTGGCGGCCACGCAGGCACCGAAGCGGCGCTTGCCAGCGCCAGAATGGGGCAAAAAACCCTGTTGCTGACGCACAACATTGAAACTTTGGGTCAAATGTCTTGCAATCCAAGCATTGGCGGTATTGGTAAAGGCCATTTAGTTAAAGAGATTGATGCGCTTGGTGGCGCAATGGCTGCCGCAACAGATGAAGGCGGTATTCAGTTTAGAATTTTAAATTCCAGCAAAGGCCCCGCAGTGCGCGCCACGCGTGCGCAAGCTGACCGTATTTTATATAAAGCGGCGATTCGCCACCGGTTAGAAAATCAGCCCAACTTATGGCTGTTTCAACAGGCTGTTGACGACATTATTTTAGATGGCGAGCGTGCCGCAGGTGTGGTGACGCAAATTGGTTTGCGTTTTAACTCAAAAGCGGTGGTGTTAACAGCTGGCACGTTTTTAGGTGGTTTGGTGCATGTAGGCATGCAAAATTACAGCGCAGGCCGTGCGGGTGACCCGCCTGCTATTTCATTGGCAGCGCGTTTGCGTGAAATTGGCTTGCCGGCAGGCAGATTAAAAACAGGCACGCCACCACGTATTGATGGCCGTACCATTGATTATTCTGTGATGACGATTCAGCCGGGCGACGACCCTGTGCCAGTGTTCTCGTTTTTAGGCAATGCGGCACAACACCCCGCTCAACTGCCATGCTGGATTACGCATACCAACGCGCAAACGCACGACATTATTCGTAGTGGTTTAGACCGCTCGCCCATGTACACTGGCGTGATTGAGGGCGTTGGCCCGCGTTATTGCCCAAGTGTGGAAGACAAAATCCATCGCTTTGCCGATAAAGAATCGCACCAGATATTTTTAGAGCCTGAAGGCTTAAACACTAATGAAATTTACCCAAACGGCATTTCAACCAGTTTGCCGTTTGATATTCAGCTGGCCCTGGTGCGCTCGGTAAAAGGCTTGGAAAATGCACACATTCTGCGCCCGGGTTATGCCATTGAGTACGATTATTACGACCCGCGTGGTTTGAAATCAAGCTTGGAAACCAAAGCGGTAAAAGGTTTGTTTTTTGCTGGCCAGATTAATGGCACCACGGGGTATGAAGAAGCCGGTGCACAAGGTTTGCTGGCGGGCGCGAATGCGGCACTTTATGCGCAAGAAAAAGACGCTTGGTGCCCAGCGCGCGACGAGGCGTATTTGGGCGTGTTGGTGGATGATTTAATCACCCGTGGTGTAACTGAGCCGTATCGGATGTTTACAAGTCGTGCTGAATACAGACTTCAGCTTAGGGAAGACAACGCCGATATGCGCCTTACCGAAATTGGCCGCAAATTAGGCTTGGTGGACGATGTGCGTTGGGAAGCATTCAGCCGCAAGAAAGAAGCGGTAGAGCGCGAGCAAGAGCGATTGAAAAAAACCTTTGTGCAACCTGCCAATTTAGCAACAGAAAAAATGGTGGAATTATTTGGCAAACCGCTCGAGCATGAGTACAGCTTGTTTGAATTATTACGCAGACCCGAAGTGAGTTATGAAGCGGTGCTGACCTTGGGCGAAATCGGCTTGGGCGAGGTGGAACCTGCCGTGCGCGAGCAAGTGGAGATTGCCGCGAAATACCAAGGCTATATTGATCGCCAAACCGACGAAGTGGAGCGCAGTCGTGGGCAAGAAAATACCAAATTACCAAGTGATTTAGATTACCGCGAGATTCATGGTTTGCCGATTGAAGCGCAACAAAAACTTAATGCGCAAAAGCCAGAAACAATCGGCCAAGCCAGCCGCATTTCAGGCATCACGCCTGCAGCGATTTCACTATTATTGGTTTATTTAAAGCGCAAATCGCGCAGCAAGCCCTTGGATAATAAATCAGCTGATTTAGCCGCATGAGCCTACAAAGCACCTTACAAACCAAGCTGCAAGCTGGCTTGCTAGAGATGGGGTTGCAGATTGATGCAGAAAAACAGGATAAATTGCTGGCGTATGTGCTGCTGATTGATAAATGGAACAAAGTGCATAACCTGACCGCGATTCGTGATCCGCTGGAGATGGTGACTTTGCATTTGCTCGATAGCTTAAGCGTATTGCCACATGTGCAGGCTTTGGCGCCGAGTAACATGTTAGATGTGGGCGCAGGCGCAGGCTTGCCGAGTATTCCCTTGGCAATATGTTTGCCAGAACTGCAAGTGACGGCAATTGATTCAGTTAGCAAAAAAACAAGTTTTATGCGGCAGGTTAAAGGTGAATTGGGTTTGTCAAACTTTCAAGTTGAAGCAGGCCGTGTGGAATCGCTTAAGCAAGTAGCTAGATTTGAGGTGATTATTTCACGCGCGTTTTCTGAAATTGGTTTATTTGTAAAACTGACAAAACATTTGCTTGATGACCATGGGCAATGGCTGGCAATGAAGGGTGTAGTGCCAGAGCATGAGTTTGATGGCCAAGATTTTAAATCTGCGAATGTGCAAATCAACAAAATTGAAGTGTTAAAAGTGGCGAGTTTAGAGGCTGAACGCCATCTTGTATTTTTAAGTGCGATTAAATAATTTTGATAATTAATTTAAGATAAATAATGAAAATATTAGCAATCACCAATCAAAAAGGCGGCGTAGGTAAAACTACGACTTGCGTTAATCTGGCGGCGAGTTTGGCTAATTTTGGCAAGCGCGTGTTGCTAATTGATCTTGATCCGCAAGGTAATGCCAGTACAGGTAGTGGTATTGATAAAACGCATCTTAAACATAGCATTTATCATGTGTTGATTGGTGAAAAGTCACTGAAAGAAGTTATTCAGCGTAGTGAAAAAGGTGGATTTGATATCGCCCCGTCGAACCGTGATTTAGCGGGTGCGGAAGTTGAACTGGTTAACGAGCTCGCACGTGAAAATCGCCTAAAAGTGGCAATTGCCAAGTTGGTGAATGCAGAAGGTGAAAAGCCGTATGACGTGATTCTGCTGGATTGTCCCCCTGCCCTCAATTTAGTCACGGTGAATGCGTTGACGGCTTCGAATGCGGTGATGATTCCGATGCAGTGCGAATATTATGCGTTGGAAGGTTTGTCAGATTTAGTGAACACCATTAAAAAAGTGCGTGCACGTTTGAACCCAACACTTGAGATTGAGGGCTTGCTGCGTACTTTGTTTGATAACCGTAATATGCTTGCGCAACAAGTGTCGGCACAGTTGATTAGCCACTTTGGCGATAAAGTGTATAAGACGATTATTCCGCGCAATGTGCGCTTGGCCGAGGCGCCAAGTTATGGCCTGCCAGTGTTAAGTTACGATAAAAGTTCAAAAGGCGCGGTTGCCTATTTAGAGTTGGCAAAAGAAGTAATGCGGAGCGGAAAAAAACATGGCTAAATTAAAAGGCTTGAATAGAGGCTTGGGACGTGGACTGGATTCACTGCTGGCAGGTGATATGGGCAGCGTAGGTGAAGCGGATTCGCTCTTGGTGCTTAAAGTGACGCAATTACAACCAGGTAAGTATCAACCACGTAGCTATATGGACGATGCGGCTTTGCAGACCTTGGCGGCTTCAATCAAATCACAGGGCGTTATGCAGCCGATTTTGGTGCGTCACATTGACGATGAGCAATATGAAATCATTGCAGGTGAGCGCCGCTGGCGTGCCAGCCAAATAGCGGGTTTGGAAGAAGTGCCAGTATTGGTGCGCGAAATTGCCGATGAAGCTGCGTTGGCGATGGCCTTAATTGAAAATATTCAACGCGAAAATCTAAATCCGCTTGAGGAAGCTCAAGGCATTAAGCGTTTAATCGATGAATTTGCGATGACGCATGAAAAAGCTGCAGCAGCGGTCGGGCGTTCACGCGTGGCGGTATCCAATCTGTTGCGCTTGCTTTCATTGTGCGCACCCGTGCAAGATATGTTAATGCGTGGCAAATTAGACATGGGGCATGCGCGTGCGCTGGTGGTTTTAAGTGGCGCACAACAAATTATGTTGGCAGAACAAATTGTACAAAATGATTTATCGGTGCGTGATGTAGAGAATGCAGTAAAAAAACTGCACGCTGAAACCGAAAAAACGCCACAGAAATTCAGCCAGAAAATCCATAGTAATCCTGATGTATTAAGGCTGGAAGAGACGTTAAGCGATAAATTGGGTGCGACTGTGAGGATCAAGTCAGGTGCGAATGGTGCGGGTTCATTGAAAATTAGTTATGCAAATCTGGATCAGTTGGATGAAATTATTGCAAAAATTTCACGCTAAGTGTTTCATTTTGCTTAAACAAACTCGCATTCCTTGCAACTTAAGCCTTGACTAAAAAGCGGTATTAATTCAAAATCGCGGTCTTTGCTAAATGCGGTATGTAAAAAAATCGTAAAAACAGCAATTTTTTAAGCAATAAAACTAACTGGTTTTAAACAAATTAACTAGGTTTAAGCGATTGTCAACAGCCAAAACTTCAGATGTATTTAGCACAATGCTTAAAATTCAGCTAATAGCTACGTTTTCAGTTGCATTGCTAGCGCTGTTGGTTTCAGGCTTTAATGCAGGAATTTCTGCCGTATTGGGCGGTATGAGCGTGGTATTAGGCGCTTGTGCAGCCGCCGCAGTCGCCAAGCGTGGCGAAAAGAATACAGATGCTTCAGGAATTTTAGTGAATTTACTAAAAGCGGAAGCGGTAAAAATATTAGTAATAATCGTCTTATTAGTGATTATATTTAACTTATATCAGCAACTGGTACCACCAGCGTTGATTTCCGGTTTAGCCGCCGCCGCTTTGTTTTCGGGCGCAGCGCTTAGCCGACTAAAGGTTTAAGTTATATAGTTTAAATTAAACGAATTTTTAAAGTAAATATTAGATTATGGCCACAGAACACGCAAATAACTCAGAACACGCACTGACCCCCGCTGGTTATATTGAGCATCATTTAAGCTTTAATGCGCACCCGGTCACGGAAGGTGCAGGTTTTTGGACATTGCACGTCGATACGTTTGTGATGTCTGTTGCGCTAGGTTTATTGGTAATGGGTTTGGTTTGGCTGGTTGCGCGTAAAGCAACTTCAGGTGTGCCAAGCAAAGGTCAAGCCTTTGTTGAGCTGATTTTTGGCTTTGTAGATGAGCAAGTTAAAAATATATTCCACGGCAATCGCCATAGTTTTATAGCCCCAACAGCATTAACCGTGTTCTTGTGGGTATTTGCCATGAACTCGATGGACTTTTTACCAGTAGATTGGGTGGCTGGTATTGTTTCATTCTTTGGTGGTGAACATGCTAAATGGCGCGCCGTGCCAACTTCAGACATTAACACGACGTTTGCTTTGGCTTTATCCGTGTGGATTTTAATGATTTTCTTTTCTATAAAAGTTAAAGGTTTGGTCGGCTGGCTACACGAGCTTTTCTTCTCACCATTCGGTACTAAAATTTGGGTGTTACCTTTAAACTTCTTGTTTAACTTGATCGAATACGTTTCAAAACCACTGTCACATTCATTGCGACTATTCGGCAATATGTATGCTGGCGAAGTTATTTTCCTATTACTTGGTTTGTGGGCGGCTACAGGCGTTTCTGGCACAATTTTCGGTGCGATTTTAGGCGCTGGTTGGTCAATCTTCCATATTTTAATTGTTGCCTTGCAAGCTTTTATTTTCATGATGTTAACGGTGGTTTATTTAGCCATGGCGCATGAAGGTCATTAATTAGTTCAAGTTTTTTAGTAGTTTTATTTTTAGTAGTTTTAGTTTAGTTGTAAGTTTAATTTTAGAGAGGGTAATAACATGGATGCATTAGCATTGATTCAAGCCTACACAGGCGTTGGTATTGGTTTAATTATTGGTTTGGGCGCTGCTGGTGCTTGTATCGGTATTGGTATTATGTGTGCTAGCTTTCTGGAAGGCGCTGCACGTCAACCAGAAATGATTCCACAATTGCAAGGTAAAGTATTCTTGCTATTAGGTCTTATCGATGCTTCATTCATTATTGGCGTTGGTCTAGCAATGATGTTTGCATTTGCTAACCCATTATTAAGTGTAGTAGCTAAGTAATTAGCTTATAAATAATTTGGTTGCCAGGCTATTAAAAAGGCTGGCACAAATTAAACGACTTAAATATTGGAGTAAGTAATGAACATTAACTTTACACTTATCGCACAAGCTATCGCATTTGCTGTGTTGATTTGGTTCACAGTGAAATTCGTTTGGCCGCCGTTATTAACGGCGATAGAAACACGTCAAAAGGAAATTGCAGATGGTTTGGCAGCGGCGCAAGAAGGTAAAAGTGCCTTGGAAGTTGCCGCTAAGAAATCAGAAGCAGCCATCGCTGAAGCTAAACAAAAAGCGAGCGAGATTATTGGTCAGGCTGAAAAACGCGGTTCACAAATCGTAGAAGAAGCTAAAGGCAATGCTAAAACTGAAGGTGATCGTATTTTAGCTAACGCTAAAGCGGAAATTGACCAAGAGGTTAACCGTGCAAAAGAAGGCCTGCGTTCACAAGTGTCTGCCTTGGCCATTGCTGGTGCTGAAAAAATCTTGCGTAAAGAAATTGACGCAAAAGCACACAGTGAGATGTTATCTAAATTAGCAGCTGAACTTTAAGCTAAGGAACAGAGGAAATCACATGGCTGAAATATCAACCATCGCAAGACCTTACGCAGTAGCAGCTTATAAATTAGGTCGCGAACAAAAATCTTTGGCTAAGTGGTCTGACATGCTAGGTTTTGCATCTGCGGTTGCGAGTAACGCGCAAATGCAAGCCTATATTCAAGATCCAAAAGTGATTAGTAGCGAATTGCAGGCGGCTTTTTTGAAGGTGAGTGGCGACAATCTGAATGAGCAGGGTCAAAACTTGATTAAAGTACTGGTTGAGTATGGCCGCTTGTCAATTTTGTCAGCTATTACAGCGGCGTTTGAAGAACTTAAAGTCCAGGACGAAGGCACGCTGGATGCGCAAATTATTGCCGCTGCAAAACCAAGCGCTGCTGAAATAAAAGATTTGGTTAAACGCTTAGAAGCGAAGTTTGGTAAAAAGATTGAAGCCAATGTTTCTGTCGATTCAGACCTCATCGGTGGCATTAAAATTATCGTTGGCGATACTGTGATAGACGCATCCGTCAAAGGTCAGTTACAAAATTTAGCTTACACGCTTTCAGCTTAAGCCTAGCAACAAAGTAATCTAGGCAAAGAATACTATTAGGAGTCAACATGCAGTTATCTACATCAGAAATCAGTGAACTGATTAAAAGCAGATTAGAAAATTTTTCTACCACAGCTGAAGCACGTACTCAAGGTACCGTTATTTCAGTAACAGATGGTATCGTACGTATACACGGTCTTTCAAACGTGATGTCAGGCGAGATGATTGAATTTCCAGGCAACACATTCGGTTTGGCGCTTAACTTAGAGCGTGATTCAGTGGGTGCGGTTGTGTTAGGTGATTATGAGCATATTACCGAAGGTGATATCTGTAAATGTACAGGTCGTATTTTGGAAGTGCCCGTTGGCCCAGAACTAGTTGGCCGCGTAGTAAATGCTCTCGGTCAGCCGATTGATGGTAAGGGCCCAGTAAATGCTAAGTTAACTGATAAGATTGAAAAAGTAGCGCCAGGCGTTATTGCACGTAAATCTGTTTCTCAACCCGTGCAAACCGGTTTGAAATCTGTAGACTCAATGGTTCCAGTGGGCCGTGGTCAACGTGAGTTAATTATTGGTGACCGTCAAACAGGTAAAACTGCAGTTGCTGTTGATGCGATCATTAACCAAAAAGGTCAAAACATGACCTGTATCTACGTTGCGATTGGCCAAAAGGCTTCTACAGTAGCCAACGTGGTGCGTAAGCTCGAAGAAAACGGCGCATTGGCCTACACCATTGTGGTTGCGGCGACTGCTTCTGACTCAGCGGCGTTGCAATTCTTAGCACCATATGCTGGTTGTACCATGGGTGAATACTTCCGTGACCGCGGTGAAGATGCATTGATCGTTTATGATGATTTGACCAAACAAGCGATTGCTTACCGTCAAATTTCATTGCTATTACGTCGTCCACCAGGCCGCGAAGCTTATCCAGGCGACGTTTTCTACATCCACTCACGTTTATTAGAGCGTGCAGCGCGTGTTAACGAGGAGTACGTAGAAAAATTCACTAACGGCGCTGTAAAAGGCAAAACAGGTTCATTAACGGCATTGCCAGTGATTGAAACTGCAGCGGGTGACGTTTCTGCATTCGTTCCAACCAACGTGATTTCGATTACCGATGGTCAAATTTTCTTGGAAACGGACTTGTTCAACGCGGGTATTCGTCCTGCGATTAATGCTGGTATTTCAGTATCGCGCGTGGGTGGTGCTGCTCAAACTAAAGTTATTAAGAAACTTGGTGGTGGTGTACGTTTAGCATTAGCGCAATATCGTGAATTAGCTGCGTTCGCGCAATTCGCATCTGATTTGGACGAAGCAACACGTAAACAATTGGACCGTGGTCGCATGTTTACTGAGTTGATGAAACAGGCACAATATGCACCATTAAGTGTTTCAAACATGGCTATTACCTTGTTTGCAGCGAACAAAGGTTATTTTGATGATGTTGCAACGAATAAAGTACTAGCATTTGAAACTAAGTTGCATGGCTTCATTGCATCAAAATACAAATCAATTGCTGACGCGATTGAAACAAGCAAAGATTTAAGTGGCGACAACGAAAAAGCACTTGATGCAGCTATTCAAGACTTTAAAGCGACAACTGCTTACTAATTCTCTAACTATTAGGAAAACTTACCTAGGGGTATTGGAATGGCTGGAAGTAAAGAGATTAGAACCAAGATCAAGAGCGTTGAAAATACGCGCAAGATCACCAAAGCAATGGAAATGGTTGCCGCTTCTAAAATGCGTAAAGCGCAAGATAGAATGCGTGCATCACGACCCTATGCTGACAAAATTCGTAACGTTGCAGCACACTTATCATTGGCGCATTCTGAATACAAACATCCTTTCCTTGTGAAGCGCGATGCAGTAAAGAATATCGGCATTATTGTGATTAGCTCTGATAAGGGTCTTTGCGGTGGCTTAAATACTAACGTATTGCGTATGACAGTTAACCAGATGAAAAGCTGGGAATCTGAAGGTAAGAAATTATCAGTAAGCGCGATTGGTAATAAAGGCTACGGCTTTATGAACCGAGTTGGTGCAAATGTGAAGTCACATATTATTGGTTTGGGTGATGTACCACATTTAGAGTCATTGATTGGTACGATTAAAGTGATGCTCGATGCGTATAAAACTGGTGAAATTGATCAGTTGCACATTTGCTATACGCGTTTTATTAATACCATGAAGCAAGAACCGGTGATTGAACAATTATTGCCTCTGACATGTGAACGCTTGGGTGTGCAAGAAGCGCATGAGAAAGCAGAATCGTTAACAACCAGTGGTGTTATCAAGAGTGCGATTCAAATTGGCGCCGCTAAAGGCCATTGGGATTATATCTATGAGCCAGAAGCCAAGCCAGTGATTGATCAGTTGTTAGTGCGTTATATCGAATCATTGGTTTACAACGCGGTTTCTGAAAACATGGCGTCTGAGCAATCATCCCGTATGGTGGCTATGAAGTCTGCCTCTGATAATGCAAAAAATGTGATTGGCGAGTTGAAGTTGGTTTACAACAAAGCTCGTCAAGCAGCAATTACCAAAGAGATTTCAGAGATTGTTGGTGGTGCGGCAGCAGTTGCATAAAGTCGTATTTAAGAATTTTATTAAGTAATATCTGACTAACATAAGTTTAGTAAGGAAAAAAGATGAGTACAGCAAATATTGGTAAAGTAGTGCAATGTATTGGCGCCGTAGTTGACGTTGAGTTTCCACGTGATCAAATGCCAAAAGTATTTGAAGCATTGCTTATTGACGATGCAACAAGCCAGGCGGAAGCTGGTTTGACATTAGAAGTACAACAACAATTAGGTGACGGCATTGTGCGTACGATTGCCATGGGTTCATCAGATGGACTTGCACGTGGTACTGCGTTCAAATCAACGGGCACTCAAATTCAAGTGCCAGTAGGTACTGGTACTTTAGGCCGTATTATGGATGTTTTGGGTCGCCCAATTGATGAGGCTGGTCCGATTGATTCAAATGAACGTCGTTCTATTCACCAAAAGGCACCAACGTTTGAAGAGCTTTCTCCAAGTGTTGACCTGTTGGAAACAGGTATCAAGGTGATTGACTTGGTTTGCCCGTTTGCTAAGGGTGGTAAAGTGGGTCTGTTCGGTGGTGCTGGTGTGGGTAAAACAGTGAACATGCTTGAACTAATCAACAACATTGCAAAACAACACTCAGGTTTATCCGTCTTTGCAGGTGTGGGTGAGCGTACACGTGAAGGTAACGATTTCTACCACGAAATGGCAGAAGCAGGCGTTATTAAATTAGACGACATGAAAGAATCAAAAGTAGCCATGGTGTTCGGTCAAATGAACGAGCCGCCAGGCAACCGTTTACGTGTGGCTTTGTCAGGTTTGACCATGGCTGAAAAATTCCGTGACGAAGGCCGTGATGTGTTATTCTTCGTTGATAACATCTACCGTTATACATTGGCTGGTACTGAAGTATCTGCGTTGTTAGGCCGTATGCCTTCAGCTGTGGGTTACCAACCTACTCTAGCGGATGAAATGGGCCGTTTACAAGAGCGTATTACATCCACTAAAACAGGTTCCATTACTTCTATCCAAGCGGTTTATGTACCTGCGGATGACTTGACTGACCCATCACCTGCGACAACTTTCCAACATTTGGACTCAACCGTTGTTCTTTCACGTGACATTGCATCTTTAGGTATCTACCCAGCGGTTGATCCACTCGATTCAACTTCACGTCAATTAGACCCATTGGTTGTTGGTGAAGAGCATTACAACGTTGCTCGTAGCGTTCAACAAACATTACAACGCTATAAAGAGCTTCGTGACATTATTGCGATTTTGGGTATGGATGAGCTATCACCAGAAGATAAATTAGCGGTCGGTCGTGCGCGTAAAATCCAACGTTTCTTATCACAACCATTCCACGTGGCTGAAGTGTTTACAGGTGCGCCAGGTAAATATGTGCCATTAAAAGAAACTATCAAAGGCTTTAAAGCGATTGTTGCTGGTGAATATGATCACTTGCCTGAGCAAGCGTTCTACATGGTAGGTGCGATTGAAGAAGCTGTTGAAAAGGCTAAAACTCTTAACTAATGACTATTATTAGTTTTTGGTTAAATGTTTAAGGAAAAATAATGGCAAATAAAGTTCATATTGATGTGGTTAGTGCAGAGGCAAGCATTTTCTCAGGCGATGCTGAGTTCGTGGTTGCACCTGCAAGTGCGGGTGAAGTAGGTATTTACCCGAATCATGCGCCATTGATTACTACAATCAAACCAGGCGCTTTGCGTATTAAGCAAGCGAATGATGCAGAAGAAACCTTGATTTTTATCTCGGGTGGTATTCTGGAAGTGCAACCTGGTGTAGTAACGATACTGGCAGATACTGCTGTGCGTGGCCATGACTTGGATGAAGCAAAGGCAATTGCAGCAAAAGAAGCGGCTGAAGAAGCGCTTAAAAACAGAACTTCTGATATTGACTACGCCAGTGCACAAGCTGAATTATCAGAAGCAATTGCTCAAATTCAAACTATTGAGCGTTTACGCAAAACAACGCATTAATAAATTGCATTAAGATAGAAAAAAGCAAAAAGGCAGCCTCGGTTGCCTTTTTTGTTATACTTTGCCTATCAATAAATTTCATTAAAAAGTCATGCCAAAACTGAACATTGTCATTCTTGCGGCGGGTAAAGGTACTCGCATGCATTCAAATATTCCAAAAGTGCTACATGTGGTGGGCGCAAAATCAATATTAGCCCACGTAATTGATTGTGCTAAATCACTCAATCCACAAAAAATTATTGTGGTTTATGGGTTTGGAGGCGAATTGGTAAAACAAGCATTTACACATGAAAAAATTATTTGGGTCAATCAAGCTGAGCAAAAAGGCACAGGACATGCGGTGCAGCAGGCAGTACCTTATTTAGAGGAGGACGCCAATACGCTAATCTTGTTAGGTGATGTCCCTTTAGTCGATGCAAATGCCTGTAAAAAACTGCTGGAGCAAGTCGAGGGCAACTTAGCAATACAGTCTTTTAATAAGGCTGATCCAACGGGATATGGCCGCATTGTGCGCGAAGATGATGGTAATGTAATTGCTATTATCGAGCATAAAGACGCAACGGAAACACAGCGTAAGATTATTGAAGTCAATACCGGCATTATGGCAATGCCGAATAAGAATTTAAAAAAATGGCTCTCACAGCTGAAAAATAATAACGCACAAGGTGAATATTATTTAACCGATATTGTTGAATCCGCAGTGCTTGATAAAGTAAATGTGGTGGCTGAGATTACGGCTGATGAATGGTCGGTAACAGGTATTAATGCCAAAGCAGATTTAGCCAAAATAGAGCGAATTTATCAAAGCCGAATCGCCAATCAATTATTACAGCAAGGTGTCACCTTGAAAGACCCAGCTCGAATCGAGGTACGTGGTGTACTGGAATGCGGACGAGATGTTGAAATTGATGTAAATTGTATTATTGAAGGCAATGTGACGCTAGGAGATAACGTTAAAATAGCCGCCAATTGTGTAATTAAAAATGCAGTCATCGCATCAGGCACGCACATCGCACCATTTACGCATATTGACGATACAAAAATTGGTGAAAATGCGCGCATTGGCCCCTATGCACGCTTGCGCCCAGGCACAACTTTAGCAGCAGATACACATATCGGAAATTTTGTGGAATTGAAAAATGCACAGGTAGATATTGGCAGTAAGATTAACCATTTAAGTTATGTTGGCGATACTACAATCGGTAAGAATGTGAACATTGGCGCCGGCACCATTACCTGCAACTACGATGGTGCAAATAAATTTAGAACAGTGATAGAAGACGATGCTTTTATTGGTTCCGATTCACAATTAGTGGCACCTGTGACCATAGGTCGCGGAGCGACTATTGCCGCTGGTTCAACTATCACTAAGAATGCCCCCGCTGACCAATTGACGCTATGTCGCGCAAAAGAGCAGAAATCCATAGCAGGCTGGAAGCGTCCCGTAAAAATTAAGCAATAATATTTAGAAAGAATCAAAATATGTGTGGCATCGTAGGTGCAGTAGCAAATAGAAACGTAGTTTCCACGCTAATAGAAGGCCTAAGCCGCCTTGAATATCGTGGTTATGATTCTGCTGGCGTGGCCGTGCTAAACGGCCAAGGCATCGAGCGTGTGCGTGCGGTAGGACGCGTTTCTAATATGACGGAAAAAGCCAATGCCGTGAATTTAAATGGACAAGTTGGCATTGGTCATACGCGCTGGGCAACACATGGGGGTGTAACAGAAAGCAATGCACATCCACATGTTTCTAAAGGTGAGTTAGCCGTGGTGCATAACGGCATTATCGAAAATCACGATGAGCAACGCACACGCCTAAAAGGCCTTGGTTACGAGTTCGTATCGCAAACCGATACAGAAGTGATTACGCATCTTATCCACTATTACCATCAAAATTTGCCATTATTAGCTGCAACACAAAAAGCCGTAGCAGAGTTGACAGGCGCATTTGCCATCAGCGTAATATCGATTAAAGAACCTGATCACATGATTACCGCACGCTTAGGTTGTCCATTGCTGATAGGTTTGGGCGAGGGAGAAAACTTCATTGCGTCCGATGTTTCAGCCGTGCTTTCAGTCACACGCAAAGTCATTTATCTTGAAGATGGCGATGTGGCCGATGTTCGTCGTGAAGGCGTGACAATCTTTGGCCATGACGGCAATATTGTGGAACGGAAAATACACCTGAGTGATGTGTCACTTGCCAGCATGGAGCTTGGCCCCTATGCGCATTTCATGCAAAAAGAAATTCACGAGCAGCCTCGTGCACTCGCCGATACGATTGAAGCGTTAATTGACGATAATCGCTTCTCCCCTGCTCTGTTTGGCGACAGTGCGGCAGAAGTTTTTAAACAAGTCGATAGCATTCTGATTCTAGCGGCGGGCACCAGTTATTACGCAGCACTTACCGCAAAATACTGGCTGGAAAGCATAGCCAAACTGCCCACCAATGTAGAAATTGCGAGTGAATATCGATATAGAGAGTCTGTACCAAATCCTCGCCAGCTGATTGTAACCATTTCACAATCAGGTGAAACGCTAGACACGATGGAGGCATTAAAACACGCTAAAAGATTAGGCCAAAATCTGACGTTAGCCATTTGCAATGTGCAAGAAAGTGCCATTCCACGGGCTTCTCAGCTTGTGTTTTACACGCGCGCTGGTGCTGAAATTGGTGTAGCTTCCACTAAAGCCTTCACCACCCAATTAGTGGCTCTATTTACTTTAGCCGCAACCTTGGCCAAACAACGAGGCAAATTAACCGCTGGTGAAGAGCAAGCACACTTAAGTGCCCTGCGCCAATTAGCAGGTAGCGTTCAGCATGCGCTCAACTTAGAGCCACAAATTCGTGAATGGGCTAAATCATTCGCCAATAAAGAACACGCTTTGTTTTTGGGACGTGGCATTCATTACCCAATCGCACTGGAAGGCGCACTCAAGCTTAAAGAGATCTCCTATATCCATGCAGAAGCTTATCCCGCAGGTGAGCTTAAACATGGCCCGCTAGCACTTGTCGATAGTGACATGCCGGTGGTGGTGATTGCGCCCAATGATGCGCTGCTGGAAAAAGTAAAATCGAACATGCAAGAAGTCAGTGCCCGTGGCGGTGAGTTATTTGTATTTGCCGATGCCGACAGCCACTTTACCGAATCAGAAGGTGTGCATGTGATACGTACACCGCGGCATGTGGGAATACTTTCGCCGATTCTACATACCATTCCAGTGCAATTGCTGGCCTATCACGCCGCCTTGCTGAAGGGAACGGATGTTGATAAGCCGAGGAACCTAGCCAAAAGTGTGACGGTAGAATAAAGGTAAGCTACCTTAGTTAGGCAAGAGTTTGCATGACGACATTTGAGCGAGAACAAAAATGGCCATTAGTTTAAGTACAGCAATGCGAAACTCTGAGGATAGGTTGTATGGGCTAATTGCACAACGATTAGCGCCTGATGCCAATAAGCAGGAAATTGACCAGCGTATTTGGGATTTATTTGGCGAAGAATGGTGCGTGATGATGACCGATTTGGCGGGATTTTCTCGCCGAGTGGCAGAGTATGGCATTATTCACTTCTTGCAGACAATTTATGAATCTGAACGTTTGTTATTGCCAGTGATTGAGCAGCATGAAGGGTTTTTGCTTAAAACTGATGGTGATTCCTTATTAATTATTTTTCGCAAACCACAAAAAGCGCTGCAATGTGCCATTGTGATGCAGCAAGTCTTAGTGCCTTACAATGAGGCTAAAGTCGAGCAGGAGAAAATACATTTATGTGTGGGTTTAGGTTTTGGAAAAATATTGCGTGTTGGAAATACAGAAGTGTTTGGTGCAGAGGTGAATGCCGCCTGTAAACTAGGTGAAGATAAGGCCATGCAGGGAGAAATCTTGGTCACAAAAGCGTTTCAGCAGGCTTGTAACGATTTTGCCGGAGTGCAGTATGAAAAGCTGGTGCACCCGCCAGCAGGAACAGATGCAGCGTACAAAGTGACCACGGCCTAACGCTAGCTTTTTGGAAGATTTAGTAAGTACTCGGTGCTTTTAAAATGTCGGGTGTAATGTCTAAAGTGCCACCGTCATGCCCTACCATGATTTGCCCATCTTGAATGGTGCAACTGATGTTAAGGCCACGCTCTGCAATATTGGAGAGTTCTTTTGTATCAGGTAAATTAATCACCGTCAGATTGTTCGTTTTAAGCAGGGCTTTGCTGTTTGCCGTCCACCACATCTCTGCAATGCGCCCGCCGTAAAGTATTACTACAACTTGCTTGGCGCGCCCGGCCGCTTTGCGAATATCACGCTCGGTGGGTAAGCCCACATCCATCCAAAGTTCAATGGCACCTGTTAGGTCTTTTTGCCATAAGTCAGGCTCTTCATCGTCACTCAAGCCTTTGCCGAATATCAACGCTTCATTGGCGTACATGGCAAAACCAATTAGTCTTACCATCACTCGTTCATCCGTTTCTGACGGGTGTTTTGCAATCGTTAAACTATGCTGTTGGTAGTAATTGCGATCCAAGTCTGAAACTTGCAGATCGACTTTATAAATTGTGGATTTGATTGCCATGGTAATTTTGAATTCTTTTAAGTGGATGCATTATACCTATAAATGGTTAGGCAATCTGGCTGGCATACTTGATGGCGAGCAAGGCGCCCCGCTTTCTGTTAAGCTTTCATTTTTTCTAATTCACAGATAATTAAAAATGGCTCAATACGTAATGTCTATGCTCCGCGTGAGCAAAATTGTTCCTCCAAAAAGAACTATTATTAAAGATATTTCCTTATCTTTTTTCCCTGGCGCAAAAATTGGTTTGTTAGGTTTAAACGGCTCGGGTAAATCTACCGTGTTGCGCATTATGGCGGGTGTAGATAAAGAGTTTGAAGGTGAAGTGCAATGGCAGCCGAATATGACCATAGGCTACTTGCCGCAAGAGCCGCAATTAGACCAAGAAAAAACGGTGCGTGAAGAAGTCGAATCGGGCATGGGTGAAGTGATGGAAGCACAAGCCAAGCTGGAGGCTGTGTATGCGGCCTATGCGGAGCCAGATGCAGATTTTGATAAATTGGCAGAAGAGCAAGCCAAGTGGGAAAACATTATCGCGGCTAGCGGTAGCGACTTAACTACTCAGCTAGAAATTGCCGCTGATGCGCTACGCTTACCACCTTGGGATGCGAAAATTGGCCCACTTTCTGGTGGTGAAAAACGCCGTGTGGCTTTGTGCAAACTATTGCTGTCTAAGCCAGATATGCTGCTGCTAGACGAGCCAACCAACCATTTGGATGCAGAGTCAGTGGAATGGCTGGAGCAGTTCTTGGTGCGCTTCCCAGGCACCGTGGTGGCGGTCACGCATGATCGATACTTCCTTGATAACGCGGCGGAATGGATTTTAGAGCTAGACCGGGGCCATGGCATTCCATGGAAAGGCAATTACTCAAGCTGGTTGGACCAAAAACAAGCGCGTTTGGCTTTGGAAGAATCACAAGAATCTTCACGTCGAAAAGCCTTAAATACTGAGCTGGAGTGGGTGCGCCAAAACCCGAAAGCACGCCAAGCGAAGAGTAAATCACGTATTGCACGCTATGAAGAGTTGGCCAGTGCTGAATATCAAAAACGTAATGAAACGCAGGAAATTTTCATTCCAGCAGGCGAGCGTTTAGGTGACCAAGTGATTGAATTCAACGGCGTCAGTAAAGCCTTTAAAGATAGACTTTTGATTGATAATCTAAGCTTTAGTGTGCCAGCTGGCGCAATTGTTGGCATTATCGGCCCTAACGGCGCGGGTAAATCAACCCTGTTTAAAATGATTACAGGCAAAGAAACACCAGACAGCGGCGAAGTAAAAATCGGCCAAACCGTAAAAATGGCTTATGTTGACCAAAGCCGCGATGCATTAAGCGATGCCAAAACGGTATTCGATGAAATCTCAGGTGGTTCAGATATTCTTACTGTGGGTCGTTACGAAACGCCATCACGTGCTTACATCGGTCGCTTCAATTTTAAAGGTGGCGATCAGCAAAAAATCGTTGGTCAGCTTTCAGGAGGTGAGCGTGGTCGCTTGCACTTAGCTAAAACGTTGATTTCAGGTGGCAATGTGTTATTACTCGATGAGCCTTCAAATGACTTAGATGTAGAAACATTACGGGCGCTAGAAGATGCATTGCTTGAGTTTGCAGGTTGCGTACTAGTAATTTCACATGATAGATGGTTCTTAGACCGTATCGCGACACACATATTGGCTGCAGAGGGCGAATCGCAATGGACGTTCTTCAACGGTAACTATCAGGAATATGAAGCGGATAAACGTAAACGCTTGGGTGAAGAAGGTGCTAAGCCGAAACGTATCAGGTATAAACCGATTACACGTTAAAGCCTTGAAACATATGCCCTGCGAGCCGCACTGCTATTGGCTTGCAGAACATCTATATTAAATTAAAATTTACTATAACCAATCCCAATCCAAGCGCTTCTTATGAGGCGCTTTTTTCATAGCAAAATCCCATAAGAATGGCGGTATCAAACGCATGAATCTTGCCACCCAACCCATCTGCCATGGAATCACAATAAAGCGGCGTTTGTTTTCTACGGCATTGGCAAACTTGTGGGCAAATACAGTAGCGTCCATTAAAAATGGCATTTTATATTGATTCACGTCGGTCATCGCTGTGCGAATATATCCTGGTGCAATAGTAGTGACGCAAATATTATTGCGTGCCATTTCGACGCGTAAACTTTCTAAATAGCTGATGGCAGCCGCTTTACTAGCACTGTAGGCGCCTGCTCCAGGCAAGCCGCGTATGCCAGCCACGCTTGCAACGCCAACTAGTTGCCCACGCTTAACCTGACGCATGGCGGCAATAAAGGGCTGAAAAGTGTGCACTAAGCCCAGCACGTTAATATCCATAATCGCCTGAAAAGCGACGATGTCTTCCACGTGCTCCGTGAGCGTTCCGCGACTGACACCCGCATTTGCTATAACTACGTCGGGCGTGCCATGCTTTTGCATGAAATCGTTAGCAGCCAATGCGAGTGCCGCACTATTTCGTACATCAAGCGGGTAAATCTCACATTTAACTTGATAGGATTTTTCGAGCAATTCTTGCAGCTTGTGTAAGTGTTCACTACGCCTAGCAACTAAGCCTATAGAGGTATCGTTATTGTTATAACGCTTGGCATATTCTAGTGCCAGCGCTTTGCCGATGCCACTGGATGCGCCAGTAATAAAGATTTTCATGGTGATGCCTTAAGAAAAAACAGAGTTATATGCATGTTGACAAATATTATAGACGTAAAAAACCCGTTTATACCGAGAGGTAAAACGGGTTCATTTCATTTATAGTTGTCAAAGTTTAAAGCAGATAATTTACCAGCTAAAAATCTTGTTGAAAAATGTTTTGAGCCAGTTCGATTCTGTTGTTACTTTTTTGCGGAAGAAGCCGCCTTTGCTTTTTCCGCACGCAGATTGGCAATAATGTAGTCGGCCGTTCTAAGTGTTGCTTCATTACCACCAGCAGTGCTCATAGTGGCAAATTGCCCATCAATGATTAAAGTTGGTACGCCAGTTGCACCAGAGGCGCGAAATACATTGGCGGCTTGATTAAGTCGGTTGTTCATTGAAAAAGATTTAAATGTAGCTTCAACTCTTGCCTTATCTAAACCACCCTTTTTAGCAATCCAATTAATGGCAGCGGCTTCATCCGTCGGGTTCAAGTCTTTTTCTTTATGAATTGCATCAAATAATGCAGTGTGCAGTTTCGCTGATAACTTTAAGTCTTCCAAGGCGTAGAAGGCTTTTGCCATGGGTGCCCAAGCTGGCTGTGGTAAGCCAGGAATGCGCTTAAACACTACATCAGAAGGTAATTTTTTAACCCAAGCTTCAAGTAGCGGATCCATGTGGTAACAATGGCCGCAGCCATACCAAAATAATTCAATGACTTCGATTTTATTGGGGGTATCTTTAGGAATTGCTTGCGCGGTTCTGTCGAAATCCGTACCCAGTTGTGGGTCTGCCATCACGTTAAATGAGGCTAATAACAACAATGCGCTCAACCATTTTTTCATTTTTAGATTCCTTTTAACTTTAACTCGTTTAAAAAATATTGCTATTACTCTCAATCAGCAAGCTAAACGTATGACTGGATTTTTGGCTGACAATTCAGCCGAATAATCCTAGTCCGAAATTTTTGCTTATTGATTTTCGTTATTCACTTTAATTAAATCGGCATTAAAGCCGTTGTTAACTAAATCAGTTTTGGTTTTATTGATTTGGTCTAGGTCGTTTAAAGGACCAACGCGAACACGGTGCCAAATGCCTTTTTCTGGAATACTGGCCGTTTGTACCACCGCTTCAAAACCTTGTAAGGCTAATTTCGCCTTTAAATTATCGGCTTCTTCTTCAGTTTGAAAAGCACCAACCTGTAAGAAATAGCTTTTTTGTACCACTGGTTGCGGTTCGTTTTCTTTGATTTTGATCTCCTCTTCTTTACTTACTTTGCTCTCACTGCCTGGCAAAATTGTGTAAAAATCAAAGCGTGTTTCATTTTCGCTACTTTCGGCATTTGTGGCCTCAACTTGTTCTGCTGCGGCTTTTTCTGCCTTTGCTTTTGCGTCCTCTTTAATCTTATCGGCGAGCGGCTTGCCAGATTCTTTGCCTGCTTGAAAACTAAATGGGCTGTTATCGCCTTTAATGTACATCACTACTGTAAGTGAGGCCGCGACACCTAATAAAACACCTACTAGTAAGCCAGTGAAGAACGGGCTACCTTTGCTGGGCGCTTTTGATCTTGTGGGGCTTGGTTTGTAATCTCTACTCATATTGCTTCAGTCCTTACCATTTTCTCTGGTGCGCTGACACCCAGTAAATCTAAACCATTTTTTAAGACTTGGCGTGTAGCGTAAATCAAGCTTAAGCGCGCTAGTTTAACGGTTTCATCGTCAATTAAAAACTTGTATTCATTGTAATAACTATGCAAATCACTCGCCAAATCTTTTAGATAATTAGCAATTACATGAGGCGCCAGCTCAGTTGCGGCATTTTCAACTATTTCTGGAAAAGCACTAAGACGCTGTAATAACTCAGTTTCATGTGGATTATTAAGTGGGCTTAAATCTACATCATTTAGTTCCGTTGCAACACCGCCCCATTGGGTTAATACGCTGCAAATACGGGCATGCGCATATTGAATATAAAATACAGGGTTATCGTTGGTTTGCGCTCTTGCTAAATCTATATCAAATACCAATTGTGAGTCGGAACGACGCGCCGCCAAGAAATAACGTGTGGCATCACAGCCGACTTCTTCAATCAGGTCACGAAGCGTAACGTAGCTACCGGCACGTTTTGAGAGTTTAACTTCTTCGCCGCCACGCATCACCGTGACCATTTGATGCAACACGTAATCTGGCCAGCCTTTTGGAATGCCTGCATCCAATGCTTGTAAGCCAGCACGCACACGAGTGATGGTACTGTGATGGTCTGCGCCCTGCTCGTTAATAACACGCACAAAGCCACGCCGCCATTTTTCTGCATGGTAAGCCACATCGGGTACAAAATAGGTATATCCACCTTCAGTTTTGCGCATCACGCGGTCTTTGTCATCACCAAAGTCAGTGGTTTTCAACCATAACGCATTATCTAGTTCATAGGTGTGACCGCTTTTAATCAACTCTTGTACGGCCTCTTCAACTTTGCCATCGGAGTACAACGCACTTTCTAATGAAAATACGTCAAACTTGATTTGAAAGGCTTTTAAATCTAAATCTTGCTCATGGCGCAAATAAGCCACGGCAAAGGTGCGTACGGCATCTTCGTCAGCAATATCGCCATTCGCAGTAACTTGCATGTCATCGGCAGTTACGGTTTCTTTGTTCAAAAACGCATTGGCGATGTCTAAAATATAATCGCCGCGGTAGCCATTTTCAGGAAAGCTGGCATCATCGGTAGAAATGCCCTTACAGCGCGCTAATACGGAAATAGTAAGATTATCGATTTGCGCGCCAGCATCGTTGTAATAAAACTCTCGAGTAACGTCCCAGCCGTTGGCTTCTAGCAAGCGTGCTAGGCAATCGCCCACTGCCGCACCGCGGCCGTGCCCCACATGCAATGGGCCTGTAGGGTTGGCAGAGACAAATTCAACTTGTACTTTCTGACCTTTACCTACATTGTTACGTCCATATTGCACGCCTGCATTAAGAATATTTTGCACCACAGCTTGTTGGGATTGCGCGTTTAAAAAGAAGTTAATAAATCCTGCGCCTGCGATTTCAGTTTTCGCGATATAGTCACTCGCTGGTAATGCTTCTAGAATTTGCGTAGCGATTGTGCGTGGATTTTGTTTAAGTGGCTTAGCCAAGACTAAGGCCAAATTCGTGGCAAAATCACCATGTTCGGCCGATTTCGGGCGTTCAAGTAAAATGGTCGCTTCAAATTCAGGCGCAATAGTTTTTGCGGCTGAAGTCAGTAATTGGGTAAGATGTGCTTTCAAAACAAATAGGTGCTCAAAAAATAGAAGTAAAATTATCGAAGGGTGTTATTTTAACCTACTCGCTAGTACTTTTTTGTAATTCTTTGTTTCTTTGCTTAGTATCTTTTTATGTATCATTTATCGATTTAAACTCAATTAGCTATTCTCAAATTAAATTATCCTTAAATAAAAATGTGCGCCTTTCAAATTGCCTAAACCAGTCCTGAAAATTGCCTTAGATGTGCCGCTAGACCGCTTATTTGACTATTTGAGTGGCGGTCAGTCTGTTGAAATTGGCCAGCGCGTGCTAGTTCCATTTGGCCGCAGCAGCCAAATTGGTATCATCATGGGTAAAGCCGATACGAGTGATTTTCCCATTGAAAAACTAAAGCCAATAGCGCAAATTTTTGCGGATGAAGCGCCTATAGATATCGAAACGCTGAATTTAATTAAATTCAGCGCAGATTATTATCAGTATCCATTTGGACAAGCCCTACTTTCTGCCTTGCCCGCAAGGTTGCGACAAATTGCCCCTGCCGTATCGCGCAAGCAATATGCTTATCAATTGACAGATTTTGGTCGTGCGCAAACCATTGAGCAAATACCCAAGCGTCAATTAGTCACGCGCCGAGTTTTTGAGGCTTTGCAAGCCGCTGAATTGATAACAGAAGCGGCGTTAGATGCAATTTCAAGCAGTGCACGTAAAGTAGCTAAACACTTGGTGGCGCAAGGCTGGGCAAGCAGTCAGCAAGTACAAGCGACCATCAAAACATTAGAAACGTCAGCGGCGATTGAGCCGCAACTTAACGAGGAGCAAGCGCTGGCAGTGCAGCGCATTACCCAAGAGGCGCAAATTTTTAAGCCTTGGCTAATACATGGCATTACTGGCAGCGGCAAAACCGAAGTTTACATGCGTTTAATGCAGCATATTTTGCAGCAAGAGAATGCTCAAATCTTAGTATTAGTACCAGAAATTAACCTAACCCCTCAGTTAGAATCGCGCTTCAGAAGCCGCTTTGCCAATATTTCGCTAGTGAGTTTACATAGCAACTTGAGCGAGAGTGAACGCTTACATCATTGGCAATTGGCACAATCTGGTTCGGCTAAAATAATTATTGGTACCCGCCTTTCTATCTTTACGCCCTTGCCAAATTTAAAGCTCATCATCATTGATGAAGAGCATGATGGTTCGTATAAGCAGCAAGATAGCATGCGCTACCACGCACGCGATATTGCACTGGTGAGAGCCAAGCGCTTGAATATTCCAGTCGTGCTGGGTTCTGCCACACCAGCACTAGAGAGCTGGCACAATGCCACGGCAAATAAATACAATTTACTTAGCCTGAATCAACGCGCGGTTACAGCGGCCCAACTACCTAATATTGAGTGTATTGATACGACTAAAGTGAATCTACAACAGGGGCTAACGCCGCAACTAATTGCTGCACTAAAGTTAAGGTTAGCGCGCAAAGAGCAAAGTTTGCTATTCATTAACCGTCGTGGTTATTCGCCCGTTTTGTTGTGCACGGCTTGTCATTGGATAGCGCCCTGCATGCGCTGTAGCAGTCGCTTGGTGGTGCATTTAGGGCAACGTAAACTGCGTTGCCACCATTGCGGACATGAGCAAAAAATTCCACAGCAATGCCCAAGTTGCGGCGATGCGGATTTGCACCCCACGGGACATGGTACACAAAGGCTTGAGCAAACCTTAGCGCAATTACTACCTAATGCGCGCATCGCTCGCGTCGACCGCGATAGCATCAGCCGCAAAAATGCTTTGGTGGAGATTTTAGATAAAGTACATAACCAAGAAATAGACATTTTGGTGGGCACGCAAATGCTCGCTAAAGGACATGATTTTCCGAATCTGACTTTAGTAGGCGTGATTGATACTGACAGCGCCTTGCATAGCCCCGATTTTCGGGCGAGTGAGCGCTTGTTTGCGCAACTCATGCAGGTCGCTGGGCGCGCTGGTCGGGCAGATAAAGCGGGGCAAGTCATTATTCAAACGCAGTTTCCAGAGCATGTGCTATTTAACGCCCTACGCAGCCAAGATTATGTGAGCTATGCCAACGCGATGTTGCAAGAGCGTGAGCAAGTGCAGTTTCCGCCTTATGTATTTATGGCATTGTTGCGTGCAGAAGCGAATGATTTTGCACTTGTGCAGCAATTTTTAAATCATGCCTTTAAATTAGCGCGAGGATTCAATGCAGATGTAACGGTGTATGACCCAATTCGCCCGCAAATGGAGCGCTTAAAAGGCATGGAGCGCGGCCATATCTTGATGCAAACTGCTAATAGAACTGCACTGCAAAAGTTGCTAAGAAATTTGGTGGCTGAATTAAGAGGCCAGACGATTGCTGCAAAAGTCAGATGGACAGTTGATGTCGATCCATTAGAGTTTTAAGGTTGAATTATCGCCTTAGGGTAAATTTCCCCAACACTTATAATTTTTTTGTATAAACTAATTCAAAGCAAGTCTTTGACAGCATTAACTAAATTCTTGAATATTGCACTAACAAAACAAATTTAGGGAACCTCTCATGTCAAAATTTATTACACCGCTAGTCATTGGATTGCTGGTTTTGGTAAGCGCCAGCAAGGCTCAAGCCGAAGATGTTCAAGCAAAAGAAGCTAAATCAGTGGTTGAGCAAATTGTAGACGTGCAAACCAAAATTGCCGGCGGCCCGCACAAAGGTTTTCGTGCAAACCACGCTAAAGGCATTGTAGCAACGGGTGTGTTTACGCCTGCAGCGAGTGCGGCAAGTTTAACGAATGCGGCACACTTGCAAAAAACGCCAAGTGAGGTCATTGTGCGATTTTCAAACGCCACGGGTATTCCAACCATTGCTGATGTCAGCCCTAAGGCCAATCCACGCGGCATTTCAATTCGTTTCAAGCTTCCAGACAATCAATTTACAGATATTGTAAGTTTGTCGGTAAATCGCTTTCCTGTAGCTACACCCGAAGCATTTTTAGCTTTTTTGCAAGCCAATGTAGCAACCAAAGCAGATTCACCGAAACCCACACCCATTGAACAGTTTTTAGAAGCAAACCCGAGTGCCAAAGCTTTTGTAAAATTGCCAAAGCCAGCGCCAGCCAGCTATGCCAATCAATCCTATTTTGGTCTCAATGCTTTTAAGTTTACCAATGCTAAGGCTGAAACACGTTATGGGCGCTACCAAATTACGCCGCTCGCAGGCAATATAGCCTTGGAAGAAAGTCAGGTGGTAGGTGCAGCGCCAAACTATCTTTCAGAAGAACTAGCTACAAGGTTGAAGCAAGGCGAAGCCAGTTTTCGTATTAGCGTGCAACTGGCTAATGAAGGCGATAATATCAACGACCCAACGGCTGTTTGGCCAGACGATAGAACACAAGTGGAGCTTGGTACGCTAACCTTAAAAGCTATTCCTGCGGATGGCAAAAATTTAGAACAAAAAATTGCATTTAACCCGTTAAATCTAGTCGACGGCATTGCACCTTCAGAAGACAAAATTTTGCTAGCCCGCCCCGCCGCTTATGCGGTGAGCGTTTCACGTCGATAATCTTCATAATCTTAAAACAATCTTGGCAGCCTAAAGAAATTTAGGCTGCTTTCAAACATAATTCCACTTGTGTCGTTACTGTGTCGTCACCTGTAAAATGATTCGAGGTATAATTTGTACCTTACGCGGGTGTAGTTCAGTGGTAGAACGCTAGCTTCCCAAGCTCGATATGCGGGTTCGATTCCCGTCACCCGCTCCAATTAAATTGATGTAATCATTTAGCGTATAAACACTATGGCAAATCAGGCACCACCTTCAGTATTAACCTTTGCAGGCACCGACCCTAGTGGTGGTGCTGGTTTGCAGGCTGATATTTTGACCTTTGCCAGTATTGGTTGCCATCCGCTCTCTGTGGTAACGGCGATTACCGTGCAAGACACGCGTGGTGTAGACAGCGTATTGGCGATGGATGCCGATTGGGTGAACGACCAAGCGCGCGCCATTTTAGAAGATGTGCAGGTTTCAGCATTTAAATTAGGTCTATTAGGTTCAGTAGAAAATATCGCGGTGATTGCCGAAATTATGGCGGATTACCCAGATGTGCCCTTATTGATAGACCCAATTTTAACCTCTGGCCGTGGCGATGATTTAACCAATGACGATATGATGGATGCGATGATTGAATTGTTATTTCCACAAGCGACGTTAATCACACCGAATAGTCTGGAGGCACGTCGATTGGCCTTTGCAGATGCTGATGACGAAGTGGCATTGACCTCTTTAGATGAAGCCGCCGCCCGGTTGCTCGAGATGGGTAGTGAGTACGTACTGATTACGGGCACACACGAGCGTACCCTAGAGGTGACCAATACTTTATATGGCGAAAGTCGCTTGATTAAAGCCTACAAGTGGGACCGTCTAGTCGGCAGTTATCATGGCTCAGGTTGCACACTTACCAGCGCTATTGCTGCGTGCATGGCGCACGGTTTGAGCATGGAAGAAGCTGTAATGGAAGCGCAAGAATACACCTGGCAAACCCTTAAAAATGGCTTTAGGCCTGGCATGGGGCAATTTATTCCAGACCGCATGTTCTGGGCGCGTGATGAAGAAGATGCCGTTGTAGATAGCGGTGATGGAAATACTAAAACGCACTAATGTTTTATAAAGCTCACAAATATTAAAATCCGTCATTCTTCGTTATGTTCAAACGACGCTGTAAGGTTCTAGATGCAGGCTCATAAAATCAGCGGTTTATACGCAATCACGCCAGACGAAGCAGACACAGCCTTACTTTTGACCAAAGTAGAAACCGCCCTTCAAGGCGGAGTAAGCATTCTGCAATATCGCAATAAGCCAGCCAACCATAAACTACAAACGCAACAAGCGCGCGCCATATTGCCGCTATGCAGGCAATATCATGTGCCATTTATTATTAATGATTCAGTAAAGCTTTGCCTGACATTAGACGCAGATGGCGTACATTTAGGCGCAGATGATGGCAATATCGTCGAGGTTCGCGCAAGACTTGGTGCAGATAAAATACTAGGTGCATCCTGCTACAACAGCTTTGATTTAGCGCTAAGCGCACAACAAGCGGGTGCAGATTATGTAGCCTTTGGCGCTTGTTTTGCTTCAAGCACCAAACCGCATGCACCTGTAGCAAGTTTAGATTTATTCAAACAAGCCAAAGCGCAATTGCATATTCCAGCAGTGGCTATTGGCGGCATTACCTTAAAAAATGCACCATCGTTAATAGAAGCTGGTGCCAATTCAATTGCAGTGATTAATGCAATTTTCAGTCAAGATGACGTAAAATCTACCACTCAACAATTTACACAATTATTTAGAGCTAAATCCTAAGGCAAAATCATGACTTCAACCAATCAAACCCTTTTCGACAAATCTCAAGAACTGATTCCTGGTGGTGTGAACTCGCCAGTGCGCGCTTTTCGTAGCGTGGGCGGTACGCCGATTTTCTTTAAAAAGGGCTTGGGTTCTAAGTTGTGGGATGTAGATGGTAAGGAATATATCGACTACATTAATTCTTGGGGTCCGATGATTGTCGGCCACGCGCACCCTACGGTGATTAATGCCGTGCAAGAAGCGGCAGCAAATAGCTTGAGTTTTGGTGCGCCTACAGGGTTGGAGCTTGAAATGGCGCAGCTGATTAATAAGCTTGTGCCGAGCATGGAGCAAGTGCGCTTGAATAGTAGCGGTACCGAAGCGACCATGAGCGCGATTCGCACGGCGCGTGGTTTTACGGGGCGCGATAAAATTGTGAAGTTCGAAGGCTGTTACCACGGCCATTCGGATGGCTTGTTGGTAAAGGCGGGTTCTGGACTATTAACTTTTGGAGAACCAGACTCAGGCGGTGTTCCAGCGAGTGTGGCAGCGCATACGCTCACTTTGGAATATAACAACACACAGCAATTAAAAGATTTGTTTGCCAAATCTGGCGATGAAATAGCTTGCGTGATTATTGAGCCGGTCGTCGGCAATATGAATTTAATCGTGCCGCATATGGAGTTCTTGCAAACGCTACGCGAACTTTGCACAAAACACGGCGCGGTGTTGATTTTTGATGAAGTGATGACGGGCTTCCGCGTAGCTTTGGGCGGTGCGCAAGCGCTGTATAACATCAAACCAGATATGACGACTTTGGGTAAAGTGATTGGCGGCGGTTTACCAGTAGGTGCATTTGGCGGGCGTAAGGATATTATGCAGTGCCTTGCACCTGTGGGTAAGGTGTATCAGGCGGGTACATTGTCAGGCAATCCTGTTGCGGTTACTGCTGGTTTAAAAACGTTGGAGTTGATTCAGGCACCAGATTTTCACGCTAAATTAACTGCGCAAACTAAAAAATTGGTCGATGGCCTAAAAGTGGCCGCCAAAGAAGCGGGTGTGATATTTAATGCACAAAGTGTTGGCGGCATGTTTGGCCTATATTTCTGTGAAAAATGCCCAACTTCTTACCATGAGATGATGCAATCCAACAAAGAGTACTTTAATCAATTCTTCCACAGCATGTTAGATAGCGGCATTTATTTAGGTCCCTCCGCCTTTGAGGCTGGCTTTGTTTCAGCCGCACATAGCGAAGAAGATATTGCGAATACAATTGCTGCCGCGAAAAAGGCTTTTCAAACGCTAGTTACTTCTTAGTTGAGAGGTGGTGGTGCCCAAACAGGCTTGATTGACAAAATAATCTCTATCTTTACGCTCTATCTTATTGAACAGATAGACTTTAAGCGGTAAAATTAAAGGTTCCGCTAAATGTTTTGTGATTAAATAATATGGCATCAGATTTAAGTAATTCTATCGTTCGTTCCAATCAGCCAGTAAGTCAAGGCCTATATCGCTCAACTCACGAGCGTGATGCTTGTGGTGTGGGTTTTGTTGCGCATATCAAAGGTAAGAAAAGCCATGATATTGTGCAAAAAGGTTTGGAGTTGCTCACCAACTTAACGCATCGCGGTGCAACAGGCTATGACCCTAAGTTGGGTGACGGTGCTGGTTTGCTTATGCAAATGCCAGATGCATTTATGCGTAAAGAAGCGGAAAAGCTTGGTATTAGCCTTCCTGAAGCAGGTCAATATGCCGTTGGTAATGTATTTTTGCCACAAAATGCTAAAAATCGTGAAACCTGCGAAGCGCTAATTAGCAAAATAATTTCGGAAGAAAATCAAACATTATTGGGCTGGCGTAACGTGCCAGTAGATAACAGTAACATCGCCCAAGCAGCGCGTGATGTTGAACCTACCATGCGCCAGTTGATTATTGGCGCTACTTCAGTGGACCAAACCAAAGAAAATCAAAATAAGTTCGAGCGTAAGCTGTTTGTGATTCGCAAACGCATTGAGCATGCGGTTCGTGCATTGAATCTGCAAGATAAAGCTACGTTCTATATACCCTCGTTGTCTTCGCGCACCATTGTTTACAAAGGGATGTTGCTTGCAAATGAAGTCGGGGTTTATTACAAAGATTTAAGCGATGAGACGCTGGTTTCAGCTCTGGCGTTAGTGCATCAACGTTTCTCAACCAATACCTTCCCGGCTTGGGACTTGGCACATCCATTCCGTATGATTGCGCATAACGGTGAAATTAATACCGTGCAAGGTAACGTTAACTGGATGGCTGCGCGTCACGAGACTATGAAGTCAAGTGTGATTGGCAAGGATTTAGAAAAGCTTTGGCCGCTGATTGTGGACGGTCAGTCAGATTCTGCATGCTTTGATAACTGTTTGGAACTGTTAGTGGCGGGTGGATATTCATTACCGCATGCTATGATGATGTTGATTCCAGAAGCATGGAATAATAATGCGATGATGGATGAAGAGCGTCGCGCGTTCTACGAATACCACGCAGCCCTAATGGAGCCATGGGATGGCCCTGCGGCGGTAGCATTTACTGATGGTCGTATGATTGGTGCAACTTTAGACCGCAACGGTTTGCGTCCAGCACGTTATCTGGTGACGGAAGATGACCTTGTGATGATGGCGTCTGAAATGGGCGTATTGACATTTCCTCAAGAAAAAATCGTTAAAAAATGGCGACTTGAACCTGGAAAAATGTTGTTAATAGATACCGAGCAAGGTCGCATTATTGGTGATGCCGAAGTGAAAAATGCACTTGCGACGGCTAAACCTTATAAACAATGGATTGAAAAAACACGCTATTTCTTGAGTGATATGCCTAAAGTTGAAGGCGAGTTAGAAATAGCGGCTAGCTTATTAGATACTCAGCAAGCTTTCGGTTACACACAAGAAGATATAAAATTCGTAATGCTGCCGATGTTGCTAAACGGCGAAGAAGGTGCTGGCTCAATGGGTAACGACGCCGCTTTGCCAGTGCTGTCAGCCAAACCGAAATCACTTTATAACTACTTCAAACAATTATTTGCGCAAGTGACTAATCCCCCAATTGACCCGATTCGTGAAGAATTAGTCATGTCATTGGTGACTTTTATTGGCCCTAAACCAAATTTACTGGCTGTGGATGAATCTACTCCACCAATCCGTTTAGAAGCTAGTCAGCCAGTGCTGACGCTAGATGAGTTAGAGCAATTGAAAGCCATTGCGACACTTACACAAAACCAATATAAGTCTTTGGTGTTAGATATTACTTATCCCGCAAGTCAAGGTAAAGCTGGCATGGTTGCAGCGGTTGCGAGCATTACCAGCGCGGCTCAAAGTGCCGTTCAAAGTGGATTTAATATTCTAATCCTTTCGGATAGAAATATAAGTGCCGATCGCCTAGCAATTCCAGCGCTACTGGCTTGTTCTGCAACACATGAGCATTTGGTGAGAGCAGGCTTGCGAACCAGTGCAGGCTTGGTGATTGATACAGGCTCAGCACGTGAAGTACATCACTTTGCCTTATTAGCAGGTTACGGCGCAGAGGCAGTTTGTCCGTGGTTAGCGTTTGAGACAATTAAACATCTGGATGTTAAAGATGACTATGTAGCTGCTAAAAACTTTGTAAAAGCCATCGGCAAGGGCTTGTACAAAGTTATGTCAAAAATGGGAATTTCGACTTATCAATCCTATTGCGGAGCTCAAAAATTTGAAGCGATTGGTTTAAGTACAGCTTTTGTCGAGCAATATTTTACAGGCACGACTACCAATATTGAAGGTATAGGACTCGAACAAGTGGCAGAAGAGGTAGAACGTTTGCATCTAGCGGCGTTTGGTGAAGACCCAGTGCTGGCGAACAGCTTGGATGCGGGCGGTGAGTACGCATTTCGGGTGCGTGGCGAAGAACACATGTGGACACCTGATTCGATTGCAAAACTACAATATGCAACACGTACTGGTCAATACGATACCTATAAAGAATACGCTAAGTTGATTAACGACCAAACACGCCGTCACATGACTTTACGTGGCTTGTTTGAGATTAAATCAGTAGGTAAAGCAATTCCGCTTGAGCAGGTTGAACCTGCAAAGGAAATCGTAAAACGTTTTGCTACCGGCGCGATGTCATTGGGTTCCATTTCAACAGAAGCGCATGCAACGTTAGCAATTGCCATGAATCGTATCGGTGGAAAATCAAATACGGGTGAAGGCGGCGAAGATGCTAAACGGTTTATTCCAGTGTCTATTGACACCACAATGGCAAAGGTCATTGGTGACAATGTAATTGTCAAGGACATCGCTTTAAAAGCAGGCGACTCGATGCGCTCGAGTATTAAGCAAGTAGCTTCTGGTCGTTTTGGGGTTACTGCGGAATATTTGGCGAATGCTGATCAGATTCAAATTAAAATGGCGCAAGGTGCAAAACCAGGTGAAGGTGGCCAATTGCCAGGCCATAAGGTGAGTGAGTACATTGCAAAACTGCGTTTTTCAGTACCTGGTGTGGGTTTGATTTCTCCTCCTCCACACCATGATATTTATTCTATTGAAGATTTAGCGCAGCTGATACATGACTTGAAAAATGCCAATCCTAAAGCCTCAATCTCTGTTAAGTTAGTGGCTGAAACCGGTGTGGGTACGGTAGCCGCAGGTGTTGCAAAAGCAAAATCAGACCACATCGTGATTGCAGGTCACGATGGCGGTACAGGCGCTTCACCAATTTCATCAGTTAAACATGCTGGCGGCCCATGGGAAATCGGTCTTGCTGAAACGCAGCAAACTTTAGTGTTAAACCAATTACGCGGCCGCGTAGTGGTGCAAGTGGATGGCCAAATTAAAACTGGTCGCGATGTTGTCATTGGCGCGCTATTAGGTGCTGATGAGTTCGGTTTTGCTACGGCACCACTAGTGGTTGAAGGCTGTATCATGATGCGTAAATGTCATCTGAATACATGTCCTGTTGGCGTGGCCACACAGGACCCAGAACTTCGTAAGCGCTTTACTGGTCAGCCAGAGCATGTGGTGAACTACTTCTTTTTTGTTGCTGAAGAGGTGCGTGAATTAATGGCTTCTATTGGTGTGGCTAAGTTTGACGATTTAATTGGTCGCGCAGACCTACTCGATATGCACGCGGGCATTGAACATTGGAAAATCAATGGTTTAGATTTCAGTAAAGTGTTCCATTTACCTGCAATGCCAGCCGAAGTTTCACGTAAAAACAATGATGTTCAAGACCATGGCCTAATAAATGCACTGGATAACAAATTGGTGGCATTAGCGAAACCAGCGCTTGAAACAGGTAAAAATGTGGTGCTGGATATTGCTATTTCAAATACAAATCGCACTGTTGGCACTATGTTGTCGAATCAAATTGCCACGCGATATGGAAATGCTGGCTTGCCAGATGACACGATACATGTCAATTTCACTGGGACTTCCGGCCAAAGTTTTGCCGCATTTTTGGCTAAAGGCATTACCTTTGAATTGACTGGCGAAGGCAATGATTACGTAGGTAAAGGCCTATGCGGAGGTCGAATTATTATTAAACCGCCTGCATTATTCCGTGGTGTATCGCATGAAAATATTATTGCTGGTAACACCGTGATGTACGGTGCAACAACTGGTGAAAGTTATCTCAGTGGCGTGGCAGGTGAGCGTTTCTGTGTGCGTAACTCAGGCGCTACGGCGGTAGTTGAAGGTGTAGGCAATCATGGTTGTGAATATATGACAGGTGGTACTGTGGTGGTGCTTGGTTTAACAGGCCAAAATTTCGCCGCAGGCATGAGCGGTGGCGTGGCCTATGTGTACGATGAAGACGGTTTATTTGCCAAACGCTGTAACATGAATATGGTTTCACTTGAAAAAGTTGAAGCCACAGAATCCAGTGTTGGAAAAGTACAGCATTTAGATCAACCAGATGAAGTGACACTAAAAACTCTGGTAGAAAACCATGCAAAATACACTGGGAGCTTGCGTGCAAAAGCCATACTGGCTGATTGGGTAAATTACAGGGCTAAGTTTGTCAAAGTGATGCCAAATGAATACAAGCGGGCATTGATTGAACTTGCTGAAGACAAAGCACTGGTAGCGGCTTAAGGCGCAACAGGATAAAGGGTAAAGGCTTAAAGTATGGGTAAGGCAACGGGATTTATGGAATACGCAAGACTGGCAGAAGCAAATCTGCCTGTTACTGATCGCGTTAAAAACTACAAAGAGTTTGTATTGCATCTAACGGATGATCAAGCAAAGCAGCAAGGTGCACGCTGTATGGATTGTGGCATTCCGTTCTGTACCACTGGATGTCCAATCAATAACATCATTCCAGATTGGAATGATTTGGTGTATCACCAAGACTGGAAATCCGCAATTGACGTTTTGCACTCAACTAATAACTTTCCCGAGTTTACGGGCCGTATCTGCCCCGCGCCGTGCGAGGCTGCTTGCACGCTTAACATCAATGCCGATGCTGTTGGTATTAAATCAATAGAACATGCGATTATTGATAAAGCTTGGGAAAACGACTGGGTAACTCCGCAAATCCCTAGCCAAAAAACAGGTAAAAAAGTGGCAATCGTTGGCTCTGGTCCTGCTGGTTTAGCTGCTGCGCAGCAATTGGCGCGTGTGGGCCATTCCGTCGTTGTACTTGAAAAGGAAACACGTGTAGGCGGCTTACTACGATACGGTATACCAGACTTTAAAATGGAAAAATCGCATATTGACCGTCGCATGGTGCAAATGCAGGCGGAAGGCGTGGAGTTCCGGGTTAATCAACATGTGGGCGAGAATGTGAAAGCGGATGATTTGCTGGCAGAGTTTGATGCAGTAATCTTAGCAGCCGGTGCGGAAAATCCGCGTGATTTGCCAGTGAAGGGTCGTGAATTAGACGGTGTTCACTTTGCGATGGATTTTTTGACACCACAGAATAAAGTGGTAGCGGGTGATAGCATTGCAGAACAAATTAAGGCCACTGGCAAGCACGTGGTGGTGATTGGTGGCGGTGATACGGGTTCTGACTGCGTAGGCACTTCAAATCGCCACGGTGCGGTAAGTATTACCCAGTTTGAATTAATGCCGCAACCACCAGAAAAAGAAAATAAAGAACTTGTTTGGCCAAATTGGCCGCTGAAAATGCGTACATCCAGCTCGCATGAAGAAGGCGCAAATCGTGATTGGTCTATTACCACCAAAGAATTAATTGGGGAAAACGGTAAACTTGTAGCATTAAAAGGCGCGAAAGTGGAATGGAAAGATGGCAAAATGGTTGAAGTCGCGGGATCTGAATTCATGATTAAAGCCGACTTAGTCTTATTAGCCATGGGCTTTGTCTCACCAGTGCAAAAACTACTAGAAGTATTTGGTGTAGAAAAAGATGCACGTGGCAATGCGAAAGCCGCTACCGAAGGCAATGACAGCTATAAAACCAGCAAGGCCAAAGTGTTTGCAGCGGGTGATGTGCGTCGCGGGCAATCATTGGTGGTATGGGCAATTCGCGAAGGCCGCCAGGCAGCGCGGGCTGTAGATGAGTTCTTAATGGGCGCTTCTACACTGCCACGCTAGATGAGATAAAAATTAAATTAGTAAAATAAAAACTGAAACTAATTAAAAATTAAAGGACGCGAAGTAAATCAGTTTGCGTCCTTTTTTATTAGATGAATGCCATTTTAAATAGGTAAACACAATGAGTGAATTAAAAAATGACACGTTCTTAAAAGCATTAATGCGTCAGCCGACCGACTACACCCCAGTGTGGATGATGCGTCAAGCAGGACGTTATTTACCTGAATATCGTGAAAGCCGCAAAACAGCAGGTAGCTTCTTGCAATTGTGCAAAAACGCACAATTTGCAACGGATGTCACGCTTCAGCCGTTAGATCGTTATCCTTTGCTAGATTCTGCCATTTTGTTCTCGGATATTCTTACTGTGCCCGATGCAATGGGTTTAGGTTTGTATTTTGAAGAAGGTGAAGGCCCAAAGTTTGAGCGTACTTTACAATTAGAAGTTGATATTCAAAAGCTAGAAGTGCCAGACATGGCTAAATTGCAATATGTATTTGATGCCGTAAGCAGCATACGCAAGGCTTTGAATGGGCGAGTACCATTGATTGGTTTTTCAGGTAGCCCTTGGACCCTCGCCACTTATATGGTGGAAGGTAAAGGCGGTACAGACTTTTTAACCACTAAGAAAATGGCTTATGCCCGCCCTGATTTATTGCATCATATTTTAGAAACAACAGCGCAAACTGTTATTCAGTATTTAAATGCGCAAATCGCCGCAGGCGCGCAAGCGGTAATGATTTTTGATTCATGGGGCGGCGCGCTTTCACACGATGCTTACATTGAATTTTCACTGAATTACATGCAAAAAATCGTGGCTGGATTAACCAAAACCAATGATGGTCGCAAAGTGCCAAGTGTTGTGTTTACCAAAGGCGGTGCCTTGTGGTTAGAAGCACAAGCCGAGATTGGAGCAGATGCGCTTGGTTTAGATTGGGCGGTGGATATTGGTCAAGCACGTCAACGAGTGGGCGATAAAGTAGCACTACAAGGCAACTTAGACCCTGCAATTTTGCTTTCAACACCAGAAGCGATTGAGGAGCAAGTAGAAAATGTATTACGCAGCTATGGCCATGGACATGGCCATGTGTTTAATCTAGGTCACGGTATCACGCAATGGACGCCGCCAGAGAACGCGGCAGCAATGTTAGATGCGGTTAGAAAGCATAGTCAGCAATATCATAAATAAAGAAAAAGCCCGAAATAGTCGGGCTTTTTTATTAAAGCTTTATCTTATTTCAAAGTCATACGTTTCATCGTGTCATCTTTATCAATGAACTTGTGCTTTAACGCCCCTGCAACATGCAGACTAATGACGAGTATAAATATTAACACAACGATTTCGTGCACTTCTTTAAATAATTCTCTGACGTCTTTATTGTCCAATCCTTTGATAAAGTCAGTGCCAAACCACATGAGGCCGTATTTACTGTTGATGGCCATGATGAGGCCGCTTAAAGGTACAGCAATCATTAACAGGTAGAGAACATGATGTGTGCCAGTCGCAAGTTTGCGTTCCCAAGCTTTGTATGAGGTTAGCAAGGCGGGTGGGCGGTGGGTAATGCGCCATACTAAGCGCAAGGCGATTAAAACCAACAACGTGACGCCTATAGATTTATGCAGGTTAAAGTAAAAAGTTCTGGGGCTCGCTTCTTCAGCTAGATTCCATGTATAGATGCCTAAGTTAAACAAATCGAAGCCCAATTGTTTTGATGCATCTTTAGGAAGTTCACTCATAAACCAGCCGAGCGCAAACATACCAAAAACAACAAGCGCGATAAGCCAGTGTAGAATAACAGCGACATTAGTATAACGTGTTGAAACTTGATTCATTGTAGTATCCTGAAGGTAAAAAACGCTTATGTGACAGTGGTCACTGCGAATGATTGCATAAAAGCGCACCATTCTAATCGGTAATATCTAATTAAGGAATAATTCATGCCAAATCTAATGATAATCATGAGTATGCTGGCTTTTATTGGCTGTGCGCATTCACAGACGGATCAAGCGCAACTAGTCAAACAGCATGATTTTGCGCTAGAAAGTTTAGGTGATGGCATCTATGTGCATCATGGCGTTCATACAGACATCGACGAGGGCTATCACGGAGACATTTGTAATGCGAGTTTTATCATCGGTAGCAAAGGTGTTGCAGTGATTGATACGGGAGGTAGCTTAAAGGTAGGGCAGCAGTTGCATGATGCAATAAGAAAAGTAACCTCTTTGCCCGTTTTATATGTCATTAACACACATGTGCACCCAGACCATATTTATGGCAACGCAGCTTTTTTAACTGGTGAACCAAATGAATTAAAACCCCAATTTATTGGGCATGACAAATTGGCCGATGCAATGGAGTTACGACGCGAGCAATATGCTAAATTGAATGCTCGCTTATTAGGTGAAGATGCAATAGGCAGTGAGCTTGTGAAGCCTAATGTTGCTGTAAAGCTTACAGCAGATTTAACTTTGGATTTAGGTGATAGAAAACTCATCGTTAAGGCACATCCGATTGCGCATACCAATACTGACGTTTCGGTGATAGAAAGCAAGGCCAGTACATTATTTGCCGGTGACTTGCTCTTTATCGAACGTACTCCTGTATTAGAGGGCGATATTAAAGGCCTGATTGCAGAAATTGAAAAATTAAAAAGCAGTCCTGCCAAACAGGTTGTACCGGGGCATGGCCCGGTTACAAAAAATTGGGTAGAAGCACTGAATAATGCACAACATTACTTAACAGTTTTGTTGGCAGACATACGCGCCAGTATTAAAAAAGGTGAAACCATGGAGTCGACCATGAATACAGCCGCCGCATCAGAAAAGGATAAATGGTTGTTGTTCGATATTGCGAATAGGCGCAACGTGAATACGATTTACCCTGCGTTAGAATGGGAATAATTTAAGTACAGGCTTCAATAAAAAGCGGCCAATGGGCCGCTTTTTGCTAAACATAACATTGAATTTATTTTTTTATGTTATCTAAGCTATAAGCCGTTTGCGGATGACTACTTAAAAGCAACATGCCACCAGCGATTCCTAAATATAAGAAGAATACGTCTGGGCTGATGCGCCCAAGTACAAATGCTAAAAATAGCGCGAGTGACATTAAAACCAGTGCCGCAATTTTGGTTTTATAACCCACTAATAATGCCAAACCACCTAAAAGTTGCACTAAAATAAGTAAAGGTGCAAATAGCAATGGCAGGCCAAATTGTCCCAGTGTCATTTGGTAGTGTAAGTAGCCGTCAGGCTGGCTGGTGATCGCTACTAGTTTGAGTAATACAACACCCAAAAAAACTGAAGCCAATAAAATTCGTGCAACAGTGGTTTGATATTTTTGCATAATTAAAAACCTTAAAAAATTTAACTAAAATTTGTAAACATGCATAATGCCTACGATGCCAAATCTTCGCAAGTGAAAATCTAGGATGTTGAATGCAATCGATGTAAACAAAATGGGTGAGGTAGGAATTGAATCATCAATATCAGGTAGAAGTCGTAAGTTGGCAGAGCCATCAGGCAGCGTTGAGTCAGGTACGTCAGCAGGTATTTATTGACGAGCAAAACGTACCAGTTGAACTTGAACTCGATGATTTAGATGCGGATGCAATCCATTTATTGGTAGAAAATCAAGAAAATCAGCCAATTGCCTGTGCACGGTTGCTGGCAAATGGCAGTATTGGTCGAATGGCGGTACTTATGGATTGGCGCATGCGTGGCATCGGTTTAGCCATGCTAGACAAGGCAATAAGCATACATCGGCAGTTAGGACGAAACACTATTTTGCTTTCAGCACAAACACATGCCATTGGATTTTATTTAAAAGCTGGTTTTGTGGTAGTGAGTACGCCGTATTTAGATGCAAATATTCAGCATGTCGACATGCAATTTATCGTTGGAAAAGCTTAGTTTTTCGTTTAGTAAATTGCCTAAACCATGCTGAATCTATAGAATCTCGCTATTATTAATTTATCAATTATCAATCACAGACACTTAAGGAATACTCATGTCAAAAATCATTTTTAAAGCGGGCGAAGCCACCGTTTATTCTGAAGGTAAAGATGTTACTGCAGCAATGCCAGAAATTCTAATTGGCGCTGTTGACGGCCCAGTAGGCCAAGCATTTGCAAACTTAATGGCGCAAAGTAAAGGCCACACTGCGATGTTTGCCGTGCGTGATATTAACCAATTAGTTCGCCCTGCCTGTATGATGGTGCCAAAAGTTACATTAAAAGGCAGCACCGATGTGGGTTTATTTGGTGGCGTGGTACAAGCGGGTGTGGCGGATGGTATTTTAGATGCGGTGATTGAAGGCATTATTCCAAAAGACCAAGTGAATGATTTATGTATCGTTGCTTTGTTATGGATTGATCCAGGTTGTATCGAGCTAGAAAAAGCGGGCACATTAGATAAGGCGGACTTGTACAAAAACAACTACGAAGCGATTAAACTAGCGCTTAAACGTGCATTGAACGATGAGCCAACGATTGATGAGTTAATTGCGAATCGTCACAAAATCAAACACTGTATGTGGGAAGATAGCTGGGATCAGAAGTAAGTCTTAAAATTAGTGGGAATTAATCCCACAAAACACTTGCCAAAATATGTAAAGGTTTTTAATATAAATCGGTAACACATTATTAGGGGGTGATATGGATGAGCGTAACGTATGTATGGAAGCTTTCGCACGACTATGTGAAGATGTGAATACAGATAAAAAATCGGCGATTGACCAGTCTGATTATTGGTTGTTTGAGTTAGGTTTTAGGTCGGCAATTGAAGAATTATTGTCGATTGCGGATGCTGGATCACAAAGTAGAAAATTTGTATCACCACGTTTTCAAATGTTGGCGGATAAGATTTTGAACTCACGTGTTCATTAATAACAACGAAATTGTAAACAATAAAAAAGCGGCCTAGGCCGCTTTTTTTATAGATTTAAAGTATACGACTAGCTTTTAATCAACCACTTCCGTACATTGCGCAGAATGAGCAGAGTACCCCACCCACGTTGAAACCAAGTACCTAAACGTGTGGGTTTTAAAATCCCAAACAGTGCAGTAGCCGCCATCGCCACCATCGGGCGTTGCTTCACATAATGCAGTATCGATAAACCACGATCAGCAAGCAATAATGTCGACTTTAATGGCGTGCTATGTTGTTTAAGCGCCAATCGTTGTTCAGCAGCATCTTCAATCAATCGCTTGCGTCTTTCTGCTATTCGCGCTAACTTTTTATTCATCATCTTGCGTCAGTTGCTGATGGTCTTTGGACAATTCATCCAAGCTGGCTTTAAATACGCGTGGCATGGTTTTGAGTGATCGTATAGCAAGCACACATAAAACAGTACCCGTTGCCAGAAAAAGCCCTGTTAGCAAACCAAGCACTAATAGACGGTGCGTATCCCAAAAAGCGACAACGACAAAAAGTGCAAGTAACAACACGCCAACAGAAAGGCAAAAAAGTGAGATAAACGCCATCGTTAAAAGCGAAATCAGCCGTTCTCTACCCTCCTCTAAATCTGTAGAAAGTAATTCTAGCCGTGTATGAGCAATGGCGACAAAAGTTGTAGCCATATTTTTAAGAGAGGCAAAAAGACCTTCATCAGCCATGTTAGGTTCAGTTTCCAAGTTGGGTTTATTGGCTAAATCTTGCCTAGCGCCTGCCAATGAGTAAACCAATAACCAAGCCAACGCCTGCAGCAACGCCAACCGATTTCCAAGGATTGTCATGCACATATTCATCTGTTGCTTTAGCGGCTACTTTAGATTTTTCGATGAGCGCTTCCTGAGCATCGGCTAATTTAACTTTCGCTACGGAAAGCGATTCTTCGGCTTTGGTACGCAAACTCGCAAGTGCTTCACCACCTTGATTAGCCGTCGCTTTTATTAGTGCTTCAGCATCAGCGACAACTACTTTAAAGTCAGAAATCAGTTGCTCTTTCGTTACGTCAGAATATTCAGTACCCGCGGGTAAATTCTTTAAGCTCATCTTAGTTTCTCCTTAAGTTATTGAGGTTATGTATTAATTTGACAAGAATTCTAAGTTTAAATTCTATTTTAATCCTAATAACCGAATATTAATTCATTTTGTTTGCTAACTAAGTTTATCTTATATACGTCCAGTCAAGAGGAAATTGATATACCGCAAACAAACCGATAAAGAGTGACTTACATTAGAAACGTTTCAATTATTTGCTGGGCGACGATGTGATTAACTTCGATTTGATGGAAAGTAAGATTTTTCGCACTGGTGTAGGAATGGCAGCGCCAATTGCATCGTTAATGTGTAGCCAAATTTTTCCTGGTGCTGCAACTGAGTGATTCATTTTATGAACGTTTAGGACCTGTGGACGAATGATTAGCTTAAAGTGGCTAAAGGTGTGGCTAAGGGTAGGAAAAACGGTGCTTGCGTGCACCACGATATCAAAACGACTATGTACCAGAGATTCATAGTCATTGTTATCAATCGTTTCAATTTCAGGAAAACTCCATAAGCCTCCCCAAATTCCAGTAGGTGGGCGTTTTTCCAACATTACTTCATCGCCTTGAAGCAGTATCAACATCGTGGTCGATTTCTCAGGAATCACCGTCCGAGGTTTAGGCGTTGGCAACTCAGGCACGCGATTTTGCTTATAGGCCTCACAGTCGCTATTAAGTGGGCAAATGCCGCATTTTGGTTTGCTTCGGGTGCACAGCGTCGCACCTAAGTCCATTAGGCCTTGCGTGTAGTTAACTATGGCTTGCTTGGGCAGTAAACCTTCTGCCAAGGCCCATAATTGCCTTTCAATTTTGGGTGAGTTGGGCCATCCTTCTATTACGAAATATCTAGCTAACACACGTTTTACATTGCCATCTAAAATGGTTTGAGTCTGATTATAGGCAAATGAGGCAATCGCCGCCGCTGTCGAGCGGCCGATGCCCGAAAGTGTTTGTATGGTATCAAAGTCTTGCGGAAACTCGCCGTGATGCTTATCCATGATAGTTGTGGCGGCATTATGCAAATTGCGTGCCCTTGAGTAATAACCAAGGCCACTCCAATATTGCAGCACTTCTTCTTGTGTGGCATTTGCCAGTGTTGCAATATTGGGGAAGCGTTGCATGAACTTGCCGTAGTAGCCAATCACCGCAGCTACTTGAGTTTGTTGCAGCATGATTTCTGAAACCCAAATAGCATAAGGGTCAACCGTGTTCTGCCAAGGCAAATCATGCCGGCCATGTACCTTTTGCCATACAATCAGGCGGTTTGCAAAATCAGACATGAATGCTATTACCTAAAATGGTAAGTGGATGGGAGTTAAATAATGGTCATTGTGGAAGCGCAACAACGACCATTATGGTGTGAGGCAAATTAAAACTTAAACACGTCTTTAAGTTTCTCGGCCGCTTTATCTTTGACTTGATCCTGTGCAGATTTAGGCTTTTCTGCAGGTGCGGCCGGTTGTGCACTACCACCGGCAGGCGCAGCCTCTGCGGGCTTTTTCTTACCTAATAAGCCACTAATCGCATCGACCTTATCACCACCACCAATTAACGCTTTTACGGCTGTACCTTTGTCACCACCGACTTTATCAAGCAAATTCGATTTAGCCAGCGCAGTACCGACTGCGGCAAAGTCCATGCCGTATTTTGGATTGGAAAATGTACCCGTAATTTTTACAGGTATTGCAATGCCAGCTAATGCATCTAAATCAGCGCCGCCTTGACCTTTAAGCGATTTAACAATCGTGGGTTTGGCTAGGTAATTGATAGATTCATTGCCAATATCAATGTCACCACGGCTATCGCCTTTTTCTAAGCGTAATATCGGTGCTTTCATAGCTAAATCTTCGTTATGCGCTACGCCATTTTTAATGGCGAAACTTGCAGTTAACTCGCTGAAATCAGTTTTCTTTCGACTGTCGGCACCCACGTTGTCTTTCGCACCGAGTAGATTAACTTTACTTTTTAGCTCCCGAATGCTACCAGCGATATCTACACCTTTTAAGGCGCCATCGGCCAAGCCGAGTGAAGCATTCCCCGCCAGTGCTTTTTTAAGAGCGCCAACACTGTTACCAGAGGTCGTCACATCAATATTCACGGTGCCTTTACCTTCTAACATATTGTTGTTAATGGCATCCACCATCAATGGTCCGATAGATACACTTTTCATATTCTGTTTGAAGGTAATGCTGGGTGTGGCGCGCGCATCAACTTTAAGTAATCCACTCATGCTACCTTGGTAAAGATTGGCGGCGAACGGCGAAACAGTTACGACACCCCTGTCGGCATTCAAGCCAATATTGACATTTTGCGTAGTAACATTCGCCAATTTCAACCAGCCAATTTTCGCGTCGCCTGACGCGTTAAGCTTTTTTAGCGCGCTCAAATCAATCGGTGTATCGCCAGTACTTTTCGCCGCGGGTGCATTGCTTTTGGTGATGTATTTGTCCGCATCTAATTTATCAATATTAACGTTAAAACTGTAAATCGGGTCGCTAAAACGCGCAATACCAACACTGGCGTTAATCTGGCTATCATCCACCTTCGCCGCGAGTGGGCTCAAATTTAACTTTTGACCGTCAGCCTTTAAATCAATGCGAATGTTCGAGGCATTGGTTTTGCCATATTTTAAATGGCCAATACGTAACGATCCATCGGCATTCAGGGCCTTTAGTGCGCTTAAGTCTAGTGGTTTATCGCTTGCTTTGTTATTGGCTGGCGCGTTGCTGGTACTGACATATTTATCTACATCCAACTGGTCAATATCAATATCAAAGGTGTAAAGCGGTTTTGCAAAGTGGCTAATGCCTATGCTGCCTTTAATTCGACTGTCATCTAATTTTACGTTTAGGCCTGTCAGCGCCAGTTTCTCGCCATCGGCTTTGATATTGACGTTTAATCCTGAGATTTGATACTTGTCGTAGAGAATGCTGTCTACATTTAACTTGCCGTCTAATAGCAGCGCTTTGAGCGCGCTTAAATCAGCAGGCTTGCTGTCACTGGTTTTAGCTGCTGGCTGTGATGATTTTACGATCAGTTTGTTCAGATTGAGCTTATCTGCATTTAAGTTGAACTTGATGCTCGGCTTCTTAAAGCTAGCAACGGCCATATCGCCATTCAGCTTGGTCTCATCAATATTTAAATTGAATTTGCTATTTACCAATTCATTTTTCACATCGGTATGCAGCGACAAATCAAAACGCCCTTGCATCGCGCCATTGGGTAAACTGGGGTCTTTAATGTCCAGATTGCCCGCTAGTTTTGGCACGTCAAAAATTAAACTCTCCAGATTGCCCGTAAATGGCGATGAGAATTTACCGTTAATGGTGCGCTTGCCTTGTACGCCAGCAATTTCACCTGTAATGCCACTGCTTTGTAATGCTTTTGGTGAACCTTTAATATCTGCTAATACTAGGTTGGCTTTAAATGTATCGCCCGCTTTATCTTGCGATAAACTGACAGTGACATTTTTACTGCTAACTTCATCTTTTTGGGCAATTAATTTTGGCGCATTTAAATCTAAGCTTAATTTAGCACCACTAAATTCGCCTGAAGCGACAAGTTTTAGCGTGTCTACTAAAAACTCGCGTGTATCGGGTTTTGCATCAATGTCGCCAGTGGCACTAATATTTACATCTTTACCGCCAAATAAAATACCTTTAATTTGCGCATCTAAGCCTTTTGCAACAAAGTGCTTGGTCGCAGGGTCAACTAAAAAATTACCTTTTAATTTAGCTTCCGCAGCAACTTCTGGCTGATTAGCATTAATGGTGAAGTCGGTTGCTAAATCCACAGGTTCTGCCAAGGCAATGTGACCTGAAGTCAGATTAAATTTAGATATCGCATAGTTTGCACCAGAGCTCTCGTCGGTATAACTCACCGCAGAATTAGTGACTTTAACGCCATCTACATCAAACTTAATGTCTTGAGATTCTTCGTCTTCTTTGCTTAGTAAGTCATCAAAGTTGGTGGTGCCGTCTTTGTATTTCACAATGTTAGCTTGTGCACCATCAATATAAACCGTGTCCACTATTAATTCTTTTTTGAGCAATGGTAGCAAGGAAAGCGACACTTTCACGCTGGTTACCGATGCGAATTCTTTACTGTTTTTATGTTCAGACAGTGAGATTTTGCCTAAATCTGCACCAATTTTTGGCCAAAATGCCAGTTTGATGTCACCCTCTAATTTGAGCGTTCGCTGTTTTTTTTCTTGCACCAAGTCAATGACTTTTTGCTTGTAATCATTCGGGTTGAAGGTCAGGGCAACAATCGTTACTAGTAGCAACACTAGGGCAATTAACCCACCTAAGCCGTATGCAGAATATTTAAGAATTTTTTTCATCATTATGCTCGCTACAAATTATACGAAATATTAACACTAGAATTACTTGCCTACTATTTCTACAATAAATGCTAAACGCCAAATTTGTATCAGGGCTCACTAAGCCGCCTAGTACACCTTAATGCAAAGTCCAATTGACCAAGCCTGTATAGGCCGTTAGCAAAACAATGACGCCAAAGGCAATGCGGTACCAGGCAAAAATTGTAAAGTCGTGGTGGCTAACGTAGCGAATCAGTGCGCGAACTGCAATCATGGCGCTAATAAAGGCAAATATAAATCCTACTATCCATGCGCCGATGTCATCTATGCTTATTAGGGCGCGGTCTTTATACATGGAATAGATTGAAGCAATACCAAGCGTTGGCACTGCAAGAAAGAATGAGAATTCCGCTGCCGCTTTACGCGATAAGCCAAAAAATAAGCCACCGATAATGGTGGAGCCAGAGCGCGACATGCCTGGAATCAAAGCAACTGCTTGTGCAAGCCCAAGCTTTAGAGCATCTAACGGCCGAATATCGTCCACAGTTTCAATCGTGACAGTATGCTGGCGTTTTTCTGCCCATAAAATAATGAACGCCCCCACTATAAAGGCCAAGGCTACAGGCACAGGTTTAAATAAATAGGTTTTGATTTTGTCGCCAAAGGCCAACCCTAAAATCGCCAGCGGTAAAAAGGCAATAGCTAGGTTAATAATTAAGCGGTTAGCAATGGGGTCGCGACCGAGCCCTGCAAAGGTGCTGACGAAGCGTGTTCGGTATTCCCAAACCACCGCTAAAATGGCACCTAATTGAATGGCAATATCAAACACACCGCGTTTTTCGTGATCCATAAAGTTGAGCAAATCACCCGCCAATATAAGGTGACCTGTGCTGGAAATGGGCAGAAACTCGGTTGCGCCTTCAACAATGCCAAGAATTGCAGCTTTAAATAATAATAGAATGTCCATGAGCACATTTTAACAGGTTTGGCATTTGCTGACGCTTGCATTTGTCTGGCGGAGTTTTGCCCATTAAAAAGGGCGATGAATCGCCCTTTTTAATGTTACTTGATATGCCAAATTTATTTAATCAAGCCTAATACAGTGTTGAGTAAATTGCTAGATTCGCCTGTGACTTTGCCTTCAGGCGTTAGTTTATCGACTACAGTAGGTAAATGCTCTGCGATTTGGCTAGTTAATGTTTCTGGGTTAATGCCAAATTTTGCAGCTAAGTCAGCAATTGCCCCGCTACCCAATACGCTGGAAATTTGGTCTGCAGAAATGGGTAAATTCTCACCTTTGCTTACCCATGATGCCGCTTGCTCGGCCAACCCACCCGCTTTAAATTTTTCTAAAATGCCATCTAATCCGCCATTTTGATTAAACAATTCAAGGGCAACTTGCGCCACTCCACCTTGATCGCCACCTAATTTTCCTAAAACTGCACCTGCAATGCTGTCAAATAAACCCATTCTGAATCCCCTAAAAAATGACAAAACTGTCTAATTAATTAGCATAACTTAAAAACGTTCACCATTGCGCAGGTAGCGCCATTGACCAACGGGTAATTTACCTAAATTAACACTTCCAATACGTACACGTTTTAAGCCAACTACGTGCAAACCCACCATTTCGCACATGCGACGAATTTGGCGTTTTTTACCTTCGCGCAATACAAAGCGTAATTGGTCTTCATTTTGCCAACTCACTTTTGCAGGCTTGAGTTTTTCGCCGTCTAAACTTAAGCCATGATTCAAGCGTTTTAAACCTTCATCATCCAAATTGCCCTCTACGCGCACCAAGTATTCTTTTTCAACGGTTGAATCTTCACCAATCAAATGGCGCGCTACGCGACCATCTTGAGTGAGTACTAACATGCCTGTAGAGTCAATATCTAAGCGGCCTGCAGGGGCAAGGCCATTTAAATATCGACGTTGAAACTCGCGTTGATGATGTTGATTTAACTCCGGGTCATCCAGCCATTCATTATCAGGATGCACCAACACAATCGCTGGTTGATAGCCATCTTCCGCTTGGCCGCTTACATAACCCACGGGTTTGTGCAGAATAATCGTTACCGTCTCGGCCTGCACTTCATATGCGTAACTACTAATCACAATTTCAGCATCTGGGTTAATGCGCGTTCCTAGCGTATCAATAATTACACCGTCTACCATTACCCAGCTATTCATAATCCATTCATCTGCCTCTCGACGCGAGCAAATACCACGTTCTGCCATCACCTTAGAAAGGCGAGGTAACTCAGTGCTAATGGCGGTAGATTTATAAGCCGCTTTTGCCGCAGCGCCGTATTGCGGCGTGTTGACAGAATCATAGCCATCACGCACCTTGCCACCACGACGAGGCGCTTGGCGATACTGCGGCTCGTTTTTATCTGGGCGCGGTGTAATCCGCGTATCCACACCTTGCGGCCTTGCTTGGCGAGGTTGTGATTCTCTATCATCTGACCCTGCTGAATACGCTGGACGTACGTTTTTCCTATCTTCATCTCGCGCATTTTCGCGTGGCTTACCATCAAAGCGATGGTTGCGCTGCCCTGCTCTAGCCGTTGCTGGGTTCGAAGCGTCTTGTCTTTCGATTTTTCTTTCTTCGGGCTGTTCATTTCTAACAGGTGCACTTACTTTTGGCGGCGCCACGCTACGGTCACGCACAGTATTGCTAGCGCGGCGCACAGGCGCTTTACTGGTCTTCACAACAGGCTGATCAGAAGATTTTTTATTGAGTTTAATTGTAGTCAAAATAGTCTATTCATTTAATTTGTAAGGCTATTTTACAAGATAACGCCTCGTTTTTTCGTTCATTGGACACACAATTACACATTTAGTATTAATTACCTAATAAATGGTGTTTCATGATTAATGTATTTCATTTATTTTGTCTGTTAATATAAATCTTTCAATTCCCTAGAAAAATATATGATTCACTCAATAAACAAAAGCGTATTTAAATTAATCAGTCTAGCGTTGGCAGTGATTATACAATGTAGTTTAACTACTCCTTCATTTGCTAGGTATGGTACATATCCTGGTGTAACTATTTCAACTGGAAGTGTGTATATTCCACTTGGATATTTTTTATTAATTCGTAAAGAAAATACGGCATGTGCAATTCGATTCACCAATTTATACAACCCAGATTCTGGACAAGAAATTGGTAGTTTTTATAGTCCAACTTCTGGACAAGGAATAAGTTATAGCGTGCTTTCTTACAAATTAAATGCTGATTATGATTATTTTTACCAGAATGACGGGAGTGGTAATTTCAAGAGTAATAATGTGGTTTCCGGACAAGCCCAGTTGTCTATAGGCATGAGAACTATTGAGAATAACGGTATGATTTCCAATGTGATGAATCAGGCGGAGAGGGTAGTAGTAAAGTGTGGCTCAATGGAGCTACCTTGGAAAGGATATGAAGGAGTTACTATGTATCAAGGTTCTGAGCCAAGAGATGAAGGCGTGGAGATTGCCCCAACGCGGTGGAGTAATATCAATGAAATCAATATAAATGATCCTACTATTAATTGGTATCGTTACGATAAAGCACGTAAAATAATCGAAATTCCTGTTGAAGATTTATACTGAAAGCAAAAACTCCAATTCGCAAAATATAAAAACCAGCAAATGCTAGTTTTTATATATAAAGTGCCATCTCAAATACTTAAAAAGGCCGGCTAAAATTTAAACCTTCTGATAAACCTTGCTACCTTTTTTCACAAACTCAATCGCTTTTTCTTGCATGCCTTTGGTAAGCGCTTCTTGTTCTGAAACACCTTGCTCGGCTGCGTAATCACGTACATCTTGCGATATTTTCATAGAACAGAAATGT
>NZ_JABFRA010000044.1 GCF_013141425.1 Methylotenera sp.
AGTTTAATCAATGCATTAGCTTTTAATAAGATTGGACAAACTAAGACGAATAATCATGAAGCAGGATTGTAAATCGATTGTTTCAACATGCATTCAAATTGTAAATAATTGTAAAGTAGCATCAATCAAACAATTCGGCTTAACATTTTTATTTAAAAAATTTCACAATAGTTTTTTGCTTATAAATTTACGGTATTAAATCAACAGCATCATTTTAAAATATGCAAAATTAGCATACACTTTAGCAACGATATTTATGTAGGTACGGTTGACAGAAAAATAGGCTATAAAGTTTCAATTGCTTCAATTGATATTCTAAAAAATAGTGACGAATCCAAAACCTTGCAAGACCAAAATTAAAGCGAAATTAAACCATGATTGATCAAAATAAAAAAATATTAGTAGTGGATGATGACGTTCGTCTACGCGAACTATTGCAGCGCTACTTAACCGAACAAGGTTTCACGGTCAAGGTGGCTACTGATTCCAAAGAAATGGACTCCATACTAGCCTCTGAGCCGATTGATTTATTGGTATTAGATTTAATGTTACCTGGTGAGGACGGCTTGTCCATTTGCCGCAGAATTCGTGGCACTGGCACATTGCTTCCAATTGTAATGCTGACGGCACGCGGTGATGAAGTCGATAGAATTATCGGGCTTGAAATGGGCGCCGATGATTATTTACCTAAGCCCTTTAATCCGAGAGAGTTATTAGCACGCATCAACGCAGTGTTGCGTAGACATGAACGCCTACAGCCAAGTGCGCCAGCGATTAACGCGGATAACGTTTCTATTGGAGACTATATATTTAACGCATCGACACGCTCATTAAGCCGCGATGGTACCTCTATCACCATCACCAGCGGCGAATTTGCTTTACTTAAAGTATTTGTCGACCACCCGCGCCAACCCTTATCGCGTGACAGACTAATGCAATTGGCACGAGGTCGCGAACTAGATGTGTTTGACCGCAGTATCGATGTGCAAGTATCACGATTGCGCAAATTGATTGAAACCGATCCGGCACACCCGCGTTATCTGCAAACCATGTGGGGCTTTGGTTATGTATTCATTCCTGACGGCGAGGCTGATCAGTAAGTTGAATGTTAGGTACTATTTTTTCACTAAACTTGTATTTACAGATTGAAACTTAGATTCCTTCCTGAAACACTGCTCGCACGGGTCATGTTGCTAATTACCGTTTTGCTGGCAATCGGTCAGTTGGCCTCGCTGCAAATTTTTGAATATTTTGAGCGCGAGCCTCGTGCAGAAGCGACCGCTCTGCAAGCCGTAACAGTAGTCAATTACACCCGCGCTTCTCTGATTGCTTCACAAGACAACTTGCGCCTAGCCCTGCTTTCTGAATTAACTGGCAAAGAAGGTGTGCGTATATATTACGCAGACTTTATGGAAGAAATCGAGCCATTGCCCGCAGATCCGTTCATTAACATGGTGGCGGAAAAAATTCGTGAACGGCTGGGGGTAGAAACCATTATCACCATTAATCATTATGGGGTGCAAGGCCTTTGGGTGAGTTTCAATATCGGTCAAGACGATTTCTGGGTGGTGATTCCAAAATTGCATGTTGAGCGACGCTTTCCTTGGCAATGGCTGGGCTGGGGCGCATTGGTGCTATTGCTATCGCTAGCTGGCAGTTATTTTATAGCCGCCAGAATCAATCGCCCACTGCACTTATTGATGAACGCTGCCAACCGTTTACGCAATGGCGAACCCCCAGAAAAATTGCCTGAAGGTAGCTTTGCCGAACTGCGTGAAGTGAACGACACCTTTAACAAAATGGCAGACTCGTTAGCTGAATTAGATGCAGAGCGAACCCTAATATTGGCGGGCGTTTCACATGATATTCGCACGCCACTGGCAAGATTACGTTTGTCGGTCGAAATGCTACCCGACGAAGGCTGCGCGAGCTTAAAAACCGGGATGGTACAAGACATTGCAGACATGGACAACATCATTCACCAGTTTTTAGATTTTGTAAAAGGTGTAGAAGGTGAGCCTACACAAATGGTGCACATTAACTTGCTACTGCAAGCCATGCATGATCGCCAATTGCGTGCTGGACGAGACTTGGTCATTCAGCTAGCGCCCAGTTACCTTGTTCCGATTAAACCACTTGCAATGCAGCGTCTGTTAGATAACTTAGTGGGCAATGCTTATGCTTACGGGCGTGGCGAAGTGCGCGTTGCCAGTAAAATCACTGCTGATTCTATTGTGATTAGCGTGTTTGATAATGGGCCGGGGATTCCTGAAACGCATGTGGAAAAGTTATTGCGCCCATTCGAACGTTTAGACACCGCACGCAGCAACGCTGGTGGTAGCGGCTTAGGTTTGGCAATTGCCGACCGCATTGCCAAGTTGCATCATGGCAAACTTGAGCTTATCAACCGACCTGAAGGCGGCTTGGAAGCAAGACTGAGCTTACCTATTAAAAATTAAATCTGTAGTGCGGACTCAAACTTCGCACCAGCAATAAATAGCTGATTGTGGTAAGTAAGATATATCGATTTCGGACTGAAGCCATGGCGATGCCAAATGAAATTGTACGGAATTGATATATCAACAAAAATTCATGTCACAAACTCATAGTTAACGGGCATTCACCCCTTAAATTTGCGGTTTATTTTTTCATAAAGCGGATTGACTAGGCCTCAATTCGCAAAGCTGGAATTTGCATAGATTAAATTTGCAAGGCGTGCACTTTCTGAGATTGCAATCGATAGGATTGAGGCCTAAATTTGACTTACCTAAGTTTGACTTGCCTAGCTTTGGCTTGGCTCAAACCAGTTTAATTTCTCGCGTAATTGCACCACTTCGCCAATAATGGTTAAACACGGTGCTTTTATTTTAGCAACTGCCACCTTTTCAGCCAAATCTGACAATGTTGCCGTCACAACCCGTTGACGCTGAGTGGTACCTTGCTGAATAACGGCGGCAGGCATATTCGCAGCAACGCCATGTGCAATCAGTTGCTGGCAGATTTGTGGCAAGCCCACTAACCCCATGTAAATGACCACGGTTTGACGTGGGCGCGACATAGCTAGCCAGTCCAAATCCAAACTACCGTCTTTAAGATGCCCAGTAATAAACAAACAAGCCTGTGCGTAATCACGGTGGGTCAGCGGAATACCCGCGTAGCTGGAAACACCATTTGCCGCGGTAATGCCTGGCACCACTTGAAACGGCACACCACGTTGCATCAAAGTTTCAATTTCTTCGCCGCCGCGCCCAAAAATAAATGGGTCACCCCCTTTTAAACGCAAAACCCGCTTACCTTCTAGGGCAAGTCTAGCAAGCAATTCATTAATTTCTTCTTGCGGCAAGGTGTGCTGGTCGCGCGACTTGCCCACATAAATCAGTTCTGCATCACGACGCACCAGTTCCATTACCTCGGGGCTTACTAATTTATCGTACACACAAACATCGCATTGCTGCATCAAACGCAAGGCTCTAAAGGTCAATAAATCAGGGTCACCTGGGCCACCGCCTACTAAGTAAACTTCGCCACTTAGCTTCGTTTCAGTCTTTTCTGACAGTGCATCGTCTAAGTCTTTACGTGCCGCGGCCTCTTGCCCAGACAAAATGCGCTCCACAATTGGCCCTTGCAACACACCTTCCCAAAAAATGCGACGTGCTTGGGTTGTAGCAAACTTCGCTTTGACTTTTTCTCTAAATTCGCCCGCTATCGCCGCAATACGTCCATAGCCAGCAGGCAACATCGTTTCAATCTTAGTGCGAATATAGCGTGCTAGCACTGGCGCGGTGCCTTCACTTGATATTGCAATTACAATCGGTGATCTTTCCACAATGGACGCCATAGTAAAGGTGCACAAAGCTGGCGCATCGACCACATTCACTGGAATATTTAAGTCTTTAGCATCCTGCGAAACCACGGTATTCACCGCAGTATCATCCGTCGCCGCAATCACCAAACAAGCGCCCTGCAACTGGGCGACGCTGTAGCTGGCTTGCCTATACTGGATTTTTTTTGCTTCAACGAGCGCCAGCAACTCATGACAGAGTTCAGGAGAAATTAAAGTAACGGCCGCATTTGCTTTTAATAACATAGTCACTTTACGCGAAGCCACCTCGCCGCCACCAATGACAACGCAAAGGCGATGGGTAATATTGATAAAAATGGGAAGTGCCTGCATGTGAGTTTAGCCTACTAAAATTTAAAGCTATTTTACCTTGCACCAAGCAAGTTTGCGTGAAGCAAGTGTCTAAATGCGTTAAAATTACGCTTTATAAAATTGCAGCGCAATCTTGAATTCTACAAAAGAAAATTTAACCTTAGACACTCCAAACGTCGAGCTTTCAGGCAGCCCAGTTGTGGCTACGCCAAAAAAAGTATTTATTAAGACTTTTGGCTGCCAGATGAATGAGTACGATTCGTCGCGCATGGCAGATATGCTGGCTTCAACTGACGGCATGGTCGAAACGCTTACGCCTGAAGACGCCGATGTGATTTTACTCAACACTTGTTCGGTGCGTGAAAAAGCCGAAGACAAAGTCTTTAGCCACCTTGGCCGTTTTATCCCGCTTAAAAAAGCCAACCCAAACTTGGTGATCGGCGTAGGTGGTTGTGTAGCCAGCCAAGAAGGCGACAATATCATCAAACGTGCGCCCTATGTAGACGTGGTATTTGGCCCGCAGACCTTACACCGCCTGCCCGACATGATTAAAAGCAGTCAATCAAGCGGAGTTTCTCAGGTGGATATTAGCTTTCCTGAAATTGAAAAGTTTGACCATTTGCCACCGCCACGCATCGAAGGTGCCAGCGCATTTTTAAGCATTATGGAAGGTTGTAGCAAATATTGCAGCTTCTGCGTTGTGCCCTACACGCGCGGCGAAGAAGTCTCTCGCCCGTTTGAAGCCATTTTAACAGAAGCGGCACAACTGGCTGAACAAGGTGTGAAAGAAATCACCCTACTCGGTCAAAACGTCAATGCCTACCGCGCCCAATATCAGAACGTAGAAGCAGACTTAGCCATGCTGATTGAATACATCGCTGAAATTCCGCAAGTCGAACGCATACGCTTTACCACCAGTCACCCGAATGAAATGAATCAGCGTCTGATTGACTGTTTCACTAATATTCCAAAACTGGCCGTGCAACTGCACCTGCCCGTTCAGGCCGGTAGCGACCGCATTCTAATGGCCATGAAACGCAACTACACCGCGCTACAATTCAAGTCGATTATTCGTAAATTACGTGCGGCTAATCCAAACCTGACATTTACTTCCGACTTTATTGTTGGTTTTCCAGGTGAAACGGAAGCCGATTTTGCAGCTACCGCCAAACTGATGCAAGACGTGGGCTTTGATTATAGTTTCAGCTTTTTATACAGCCCGCGTCCTGGCACGCCAGCTTCTTACCTTACAGACGAAACTACACAAGAGGTAAAATTAGCCCGCTTAGCCAAGTTACAAGAACTCAATGAAGCTCTGGGCAAGCAAATTAGTGAAGCAATGCTGGGCACTTCGCAACGCGTCTTAATAGACGGCCTCTCATGGAAAAACGCTAGCGAACTGGCAGGGAAAACAGATAACAACCGCATTGTCGACATTCACGGCAATGCCGATTTAGTTCATCAATTTGTCAATGTGCGTATTACCGATGTCAGCAACCCCAAACGTCTGCGCGGCGAGATTATTAATTAATTGCAAACACCGAGTCCCTATGGAAATCAACCTTACTCCTGAAGACAACACTCGATTAGCCAATCTTTGCGGCGTATTGGACGAAAATATTAAGCAAATTGAAGATGCGCTCGAAGTGCAAATTACCCGCCGCGGTTCGCACCTGCGATTCAATGGTGATGTCCATAACATGCGCTTGGCAGCCCAATTGATAGAGAATTTTTACATCCGTGCCAAAACCCCAATCGGGCTAGATGAGATTCAACTTGGCTTGGTAGAAATCGATAAATTAAAACCAGAAGATGTCGCTACTTCAACCGCACCAGTGTTAATGACACGGCGCACTGAGTTGCACGGGCGCACCCCCAGACAAATCGCCTATTTACAGCAGATTCAAGACCACGACATTACCTTTGGCATTGGCCCAGCAGGTACCGGCAAAACCTATTTAGCGGTTGCCAGTGCGGTAGATGCCATGAGCCGCGACCGTGTGAAGCGCATTGTATTGGTGCGCCCTGCAGTAGAAGCGGGCGAAAAATTAGGCTTTTTACCGGGTGATTTAAACCAAAAGGTCGACCCGTATTTACGCCCCTTATATGACGCACTCTATGATTTAGCGGGTTATGACACTGTGAATAAAATGTTTGAGCGTGGCGCGATTGAAGTGGCACCCTTGGCTTATATGCGCGGCCGCACACTTAACCAAAGCTTCATCATTTTAGATGAAGCGCAAAATACCACGCCCGAACAAATGAAGATGTTTTTAACCCGTATTGGTTTTGGCACTAAGGCAGTAATTACTGGCGATGTAACGCAAATTGACTTACAAAAGCATCAAAAAAGTGGTTTAGTAGAAGCTCAAAAAGTTCTAAAAGACATCAAGGGCATTGCCATGACACATTTTTTATCAGCAGATGTGGTACGTCACCCGCTGGTGCAAAAAATAGTGAATGCCTACGAAGAATACGAAAAAAATAACGAAAAATAAGTCACATTCATGACATAAGTCATTTACATACGACGGATTAAGGATAAATATAATCGAATAGTATTTAAAATGAGGTAGCTATGTTGACTGAAAAAAAACCTGCTGAAAAAGCTACGAGTAGTGCTGAACTTCTAAAAAAAACTGCCGTAAGAAAAGCTAGTGTTAAAAATGTCTCTGCGGCACGACGCGTTGCCAAAGGCGACATCCCGCCAAATAACAGCACTCAAGGCATTGAGAACTTCTCAGTAAACGAGAAAGTGGCGGCCGCACGCGACTCTAAATCAGCCGCGGTACAAGACATTATCAATCGCATCACCACTGGCAACGACGTCACAAGCTTACCAGAAGCTTTGCAGGCACTTCTTGCAGGAGCCTCGCCAGACGATGCAGCAGCACTTAGCCGAGCTATTTCCAGCATACCCAATTTTGAGAACTCAAGAGTACGTGCACATGCGGACGACGAACTTGCCAGAGGCTGGCGCGATGGCGCTTACCCTTACAAAAATCTGCTTTCACGCCGTAGTTATGAAAAACAAAAATACCATCTGCAAGTTGAATTGCTCAAACTACAAGCTTGGGTAAAAGAAACTGGTCAACGCGTAGTTATTTTGTTTGAAGGGCGTGATGCGGCTGGCAAGGGTGGCACCATTCGGCGTTTTATGGAACATTTAAACCCACGCGGTGCGCGTGTTGTGGCGCTAGAAAAACCCAGCGAAGTGGAACGTGGTCAGTGGTATTTTCAACGCTATGTCTCGCACTTACCCACTGCTGGTGAAATCGCACTTTTTGACCGCTCTTGGTATAACCGTGCTGGTGTTGAGCGGGTGATGGGCTTTTGTAACAATGACGAATATATTGAGTTTATGCGTCAAGCGCCTGAGTTTGAACGTAACTTAACGCGTAGCGGCATTCATATCATCAAGTTCTGGTTCTCTGTGAGTCGTGAAGAGCAACGCCGCCGTTTTAAAGAGCGTAAAATGCACCCCCTAAAACAGTGGAAACTCAGTCCCATTGATTTAGCTTCGCTGGATAAATGGGATGACTACACCAAAGCCAAAGAAGCGATGTTCTTTCACACAGATACGGCTGATTCACCTTGGACGGTGATTAAATCGGATTGTAAAAAACGTGCCCGCTTAAACGCCATGCGTTATGTGCTGCATAAACTGCCTTATGCCAACAAAGATTTAGCCGCCATTGGCACCTTGGATCCGCTGTTAGTTGGGCGTGCGCACATTGTTTACGAACGGGGCGAACACGATAATCAGCCTGTACTTTAGCCATTTAATGCATGCCTTCAGGTATAATTCATGCTCAATTTTGACAACTTGCCTTAATAGGCATTGGTTTTAACAATTTAGGTATAGCAATGACACCCAATAGATTCAGTAGATTAATGCAGCGTGGTCTTGGTATTGTGGAACAAGCCGTACTCATTACCATTGCTTTAGCGACGATTTTTGCCGTACTGCAAGCCATTTTGCATATTTGGCAAGCACAGGCTATCACAGTGGGTGATTTACTTTTACTATTTCTCTACCTAGAAGTCATGTCCATGCTGAACCATTACCTGGGTTCTGGCAATCTGCCCGTTCGCTACCCTCTTTACATCGGCATTATTGCCTTGGCGCGTTATCTGGTGCTGGAAGTCGCTGAAATTGATGCTTGGCAAATGCTGGCGCTTTCAGGCTCAATCTTCCTCATTGCGATTGCGATATTGGTGATTCGTTATGGCCATGTGCGTTTCCCGTACATTGACTGCCCGACACAACAATCCAAATAATGGTGAACTTCAGTTCGTGATTAGCTTTTGATACGCACATAAAATATGCCGGCAATTAAATTAGCGGTTCAATATGCTTCAAAGGCGTTGCAACTGCCAACAAAAAAACAATTTCGCCACTGGGCAAAAGTAGCTTTACGCGTCGATACTGAAGTGACGATCCGCATTGTGGATGAAGCTGAAGGCCGTGAACTGAATAAGGCCTATCGCGGCAAAGATTATGCAACCAATGTGCTGACCTTCCCTCTCACTGAAGTGCCGCATCTAATGGGTGATATTATTATTTGCGCACCCATCGTTGTGACAGAGGCCCTCACGCAAAATAAGTCTCTTGAAGCACATTACGCGCACTTAACCGTACATGGCATCTTGCATTTGCATGGTTATGACCATGAAATTGAAGCGCAAGCAGAGCTGATGGAGAGCTTGGAGACTGCAATTTTGGCAAAATTAGGGTATGCTAACCCCTATCTCATTACAGAGGACGCCACTTAATGGCTGCCGAGTCGGAAAAACCAAGCAATAAAACTAGCTTACTAGAACGTTTAAGCCACTTTTTACTGCGTGAACCTGAAGACCGCGAACAACTAGTCGCGTTATTACATGGCGCTTACGAAAATAGTTTGATGGATGCAGATTCGCTCGCCATGATTGAAGGCGTCCTGCAAGTTAGCGAAATGCAAGTACGCGACATCATGATTCCGCGCTCGCAAATGGATGTCATCGACATTACCGACCCTCCTGAAACATTCATTCCTCATGTCATAGAAACGGCGCACTCGCGTTTTCCAGTGATTGAAGATGACAAAAACGATGTGATTGGCATCTTACTTGCTAAAGACTTGCTACGCTACTACGCAGGAGAGGATTTTGAAGTACGTGACATGTTGCGCCCAGCAGTGTTTATTCCTGAATCAAAACGTTTAAATATCCTGCTTAAAGAGTTTCGTAGCAACCGGAATCACATTGCCATTGTGGTGGACGAATACGGCGGCGTAGCCGGCATGGTTACAATTGAAGATGTATTGGAGCAAATCGTCGGCGATATTGAAGATGAATACGA
>NZ_JABFRA010000058.1 GCF_013141425.1 Methylotenera sp.
GGTTTGTTTTGTGGCATTTTTGGGGCGGTGTGCGCCAATATGCGCAGCATATCTTCTTTTGGCTCGCCGACGGATAAGCCTCCAATGGCAAAGCCATCAAAATCAATTTCGGTTAAGCCTGCTAGCGATACATCACGCAACTCTTCAAACATGCCGCCTTGAATGATACCAAATAGTGCATTGCTATTGCCTTGATGCGCGTCTTTGCTGCGTTTTGCCCAGCGCAAACTTAATTGCATGGAGTCATTCGCTTCTTTAAGCGTGGCTGGAAAAGGCGTGCATTCGTCAAAAATCATCACAATGTCGCTGTTCAATACTTTTTGAATGCGCATCGATTCTTCTGGCGTTAAAAAGCAGGTGTCGCCATTGATTGGGCTTTTAAACTTGACGCCCTCTTCAGAGATTTTACGCATCGCGCCCAAGCTAAATACTTGAAAGCCGCCTGAGTCTGTCAGTATCGGGCCATCCCAACCCATAAACTTATGCAGGCCACCATGCACTGCAATAACTTCTAAGCCAGGCCGTAGCCATAAATGAAAAGTATTGCCCAAAACGATATGCGCATCAATTTCTTTAAGCTCAAGTGGTGACATTGCCTTAACTGTGCCGTAAGTGCCCACTGGCATGAATGCTGGCGTTTGCACATCGCCATGCGCTAAGTGAACCGTGCCGCGACGGGCGAGGCCATCTTGTTTGTGTAGGGTAAATTGCATGAAGTTTAGCTATTTTGAACCGTTTTTATGAATCTGGGATTTTATCATAAGCCTTTGCTATACTCATTTTTGTATCAATAACACCGCAAAAAGATTTCAATGCTCACACATGTCACCCGCTTGGTAATGATAGGCTTGGTTAGGCTGTTAATTGGCGCCAATCCACGTTGGGTAGATGCTGCGCCGAATTTGTCGCAAAGCATTTACTTTACCAACCATACCAGTCACCTCGATACTTGGGCGCTATGGGTGGCGCTGCCCGCGCAAATTCGAGCTAAAACTCGACCTGTTGCAGCAAAAGATTACTGGAGCAAAGGCCTCATTAAGCGGTTTATTGCACTAAAAATACTGAATGCGGTGCTGATTGACCGAGAAGTATCGAGGCATGCGGATCCGCTGGCACCTTTGATAGAAGCCCTAGATGCGGGCGATTCTTTGATTATTTTCCCAGAAGGTACGCGCAAAGCACAGGCCGAACCTAGCGATTTTAAAGGTGGTTTGTATCATTTAGCAGAAGCTTTTCCGCAAGTAAAATTAATCCCTGTTTATTTAGATACTTTGCATCGCAGTATGCCAAAAGGTAGTATTTTACCAGTGCCAATAATATGCACGGTGCGGTTTGGCGCAGCGGTTAGCTTGCAGCAGCAAGAACGAAAAAAAGAATTTCTAGCGCGAGCGCGTTCTGCTGTCTTGCGTTTGATTTAAGAAAGAATGCCCATGCTGACTGAACTAGCCAACACTTTGGAAAGGCTTGACCCAAGCCAAAAATTTTACTGGCTAATTAGCGCGATAGCACTCTTACTACTAATCGCCTCAACGGTTGGTTGGATGCTAAAGCGTCGCTTATTGGCGAAACAAAATCCGTCAGAAAAGTCACAAAAAGTTATCAACAATCTGATTTCAAGAGTGAATGCTTGGTGGGTGATGGTGGTGATTCTCGTCATTGCCTTTTTGGCAGGGAAATTAGGCACCATCGTCTTATTTGGCTTTATTTCTTATTTTGCACTGCGCGAATTCCTGACGCTTACCCCAACCCGCTCGGGTGATCACCGCACCTTGTCGTTAGCGTTTTTTTTGCTTATTCCACTACATTATTATTTAATTTACACCGATTGGTATGGGCTCTTTAGCATACTGATCCCCGTGTATGCCTTTTTGCTGATGCCTTGTATTTCAGCCCTTGCCCAAGATACTGAATATTTTTTAGAGCGCGCAGCCAAAATTCAATGGGGTGTGATGGTGGCTATTTATTGCATCAGCCATGCGCCAGCATTGCTTTTGTTGCCCATAGCGAATTATGCGGGGCAAAATACTTTGCTGCTTTTTTATTTTTTACTCATCGTGCAATTGAGCGACGTGCTGCAATATGTATTCGGTATTTTATTTGGAAAAACAAAAGTGGCACCTATTGTTAGTCCGAATAAAACGCTGGAAGGTTTAATTGGCGGTGGATTGTCAGCAGTTTTAGTCGGGGCAGGCTTGTGGTGGATTACTCCCTTTACTCCGCTTCAAAGTGCCGGCATGGCGGCAATTATCGTGGTGATGGGATTTCTTGGTGGTTTGGTGATGTCTGCTGTAAAGCGTAGTTTGGGCGCTAAGGATTGGGGTAGTATTATAGAAGGCCATGGCGGCATGCTCGACAGAATGGATTCTGTGAGCTTTTCGGCGCCGATATTCTTTCATTTAGTACGTTATTTTTTTACGCCCTAAGTGAAAAGTGTTTATTATAATGGCTCAACTTAAATTATTGATGGTTTTCAAGCATGGCAGAAGTTAACGACAAGATTAAGGCAAACGAAAAAGCAAAGCGTAGAGAGAGTGATAGCGCCAGTCTGCGCCAGCGCGGCATCTATCTGCTACCAAATTTGTTTACTTCAGCGGCATTGTTTGCTGGTTTCTTTGCTATTGTGCAGGCGATGAATGGTCATTTTGAGCTTTCTGCGATTGCTATATTTGTAGCAATGGTGCTGGATGGATTGGATGGTCGTGTTGCTCGTATGACCAATACACAGAGTGCGTTTGGGGCGGAATACGACAGCCTGTCTGACATGGTGTCGTTTGGTGTGGCGCCGGCACTTATCCTTTATGTATGGGCGTTAAAGCCATTGGGCAAGCTTGGCTGGTTGGCCGCATTTACCTACTGTGCCTGTGCGGCCTTACGCTTAGCCAGATTTAACACAAAACTGGAAGATGACAATCAAGATAAGCGCTACTTTCAGGGTTTGCCTAGTCCAGGTGCTGCAGCGCTATTAGCTGGTTTTGTATGGGTTTCATACGAATATGGCGTGAGTGGGCGAGATGTGTTTTTTGGCGTGCTACAATGGAAATGGATGGCTTGGGGCTTGACCATATTTGCTGGCCTTTCGATGGTTAGTGATTTGCGCTACTACAGCGGAAAAGATATTAACTTAAAAGAAAGCGTGCCTTTTTTTGTGATTCTGGCCATTATGCTGGTGATTGTGCTGATTTCATACAGCCCGCCAGAGGTGTTGTTTTTTGTGATGGCTTCTTACGGGCTTTCTGGCTATGTATCGTGGGTACAAGAACGATTAGAGAAAGTGAAGCCGGAATTAAAGTGAATGATTTATTTTTTTAAATTAAATGCTTTTAAATTAAACGCTTGCGGAACTTGTTAAAAAATACTATATTTCTATCACGATGTTTAATTTACCTATCTCCTTCGTTTTTTATGCAGTTAGCCTCATGTCTAGCGCATTGTTATTTCGCAAATTTCTTGCGTTACGTACTGCTGCCTTGCGCAACAGTTGCAACCTGCGCTAGCGCGCAAACTATACCCCCAACTCCCTGATATTAAAGACGTTGCGTAACAATCGCAGCGGGATACGGCTTTCTGAGGCATAAATATGTCTCAAATTAAGCTAAAATAGACAAAAATTGAAATGAAGGTATTCATCATGAATCAAGCGAACAGTCAAACTGTAAACTCACAAGTCAAACAAGAACAAATTATTATTTTCGATACTACTTTGCGCGATGGCGAACAAAGCCCAGGCGCCGCCATGACCAAAGAAGAAAAAATCCGTATTGCGCGCCAACTAGAAAAATTGGGTGTTAATGTGATTGAAGCAGGCTTTGCAGCAGCAAGCCCAGGTGATTTTGAGTCAATTTCAGAAATCGCCAAAATCATCAAAAACTCAACCGTCTGTTCATTGGCGCGTGCCAGTGAAAACGATGTACGCCGCGCAGGTGAAGCGATTAAACATGCGGCAAGTGGCCGTATTCACACATTTATTGCTACCAGCAAAATCCACATGGAAAACAAACTTCGCATGACGGAAGACCAAGTGGTTGAGCGTGCCGTGCAAGCTGTTAAATGGGCATTGGAGTACACCAAGGATGTAGAGTTTTCTGCTGAAGATGCAGTACGTTCAGATATCGACTTCTTAGTACGTATTTTTGATGCCGTGATTGAAGCAGGCGCAACCACTATTAACGTGCCTGATACTGTAGGTTACTCAATTCCTGCACCATGGGGCGAGCGTATGGCTACACTTATCAAGCGCGTAAAAAATAGCGATAAAGTCGTGTGGTCTACCCATTGTCATAATGACTTGGGCATGGCAGTTGCTAACTCTTTAGCTGCGGTAATGAATGGTGCGCGTCAGGTGGAATGTACGATTAACGGTTTGGGTGAGCGTGCAGGTAACGCCAGCTTAGAAGAAGTCGTCATGGCGATTAAAACCCGTAGTGACGTGTTTAACTTAACTACGCGTATTGATGCGACACAAATCGTGCCTGCAAGTAAATTGGTTTCAAGCATTACGGGTTACCCAGTACAACCAAACAAGGCGATTGTTGGTGCGAATGCTTTTGCACATGAATCAGGTATCCACCAAGATGGCGTATTGAAACACCGCGAAACTTACGAAATTATGCGCGCTGAAGACGTGGGTTGGAATGCCAACAAATTAACTTTGGGAAAATTATCTGGTCGTAACGCATTTAGAACACGATTGAAAGAGCTTGGCATTGAGTTGTCGAGTGAAGATGCTTTAAACGCCGCTTTTGCTCGCTTTAAAGATTTGGCTGATAAGAAATCTGAGATTTTTGATGAAGATTTGCACGCTTTAGTCAGCGATGAGTTTGTGCAAGAAGCTTCTGAGAATTTTAAATTAGTCTATTTGCAAGTGACCTCACAAACAGGCGAGATCCCGCATTCCTTTATTACGATTTCTGATAATGGCACGGAAAAGAAAGCCGAAGCAGATGGCGGCGGCCCTGTCGATGCAACTTTCAAAGCGATAGAAAATATCGTCAATAGCGGCGCTGAATTGCAATTGTATTCTGTGAATAACATTACCAGCGGCACAGACGCGCAAGGTGAAGTAACTGTGCGTTTAGCTAAAGGTGGACGTATTGTGAACGGACAGGGTGCAGATACTGATATTGTGATTGCTTCAGCAAAAGCCTATTTAAATGGCTTGAATAAGTTGCATAGTAAGCTTGAGCGCGCACATCCGCAGGTGTGATTCTTCGTAAAATCGACCAAATACGTCGTTGCTTTTCGCTTGCCGTACTAAACGTACTGTCTGCGCTCAAGCGTCTAGTCTTTGGTCGATTTAACAAAGAAACAATCAAAATATGAGTCATAAAAATCAAAGCTTGTTGATTGTCCTAGCGCTGTTTTGCACCTACTTTATCTGGGGCTCAACGTACCTTGCTATTCGCTTTGGCATAGAGAGCTTTCCCCCATTTTTACTGGCGGGCATGAGATTCACAATCGCTGGGCTTATACTTTATGCTGTGATGCGCTATCTAGGTAGCCCCAACCCAACAAAGAAACAGTGGGTAAGTGCAACCATAGTAGGCATTTTGTTGCCCGCATTGGGTAACGGCACCGTCTGTTATGTTCAGCAAACGGTATCGTCAAGCGTGGCGGCGCTTTCTATTGCTACTGCACCCATTTGGATGGCGATTTTCTCCAGCATTTGGGGACATAAAATTTCCAATAGAGAATGGCTGGGTATTGCAGTTGGTTTTGCCGGGATTGTACTGTTAAATGTGGGTGGTACTTTTCATGGCGAGCTAGCTAGTGCGTTGCTATTAATTTTTGCTGCGGCTAGTTGGTCTTTTGGTTCTGTATGGAGTAAGCACATGGATTTGCCAAGTGGCTTAATGGCCAGTGCGGCGCAGATGCTTGCTGGCGGAATTGCGTTATTATGCTTCAGTGCTTTGCAAGGTGAAACTTGGCCGCAGAATATTAGCTATAAATCATGGGGGGCGATGCTGTTTTTAGTAGTGTTAGGCTCGCTGGTCACTTACTCAGCTTTTCAATGGCTACTTAAAAATGTTCGTCCCTTGGTGGCGAGCAGCAATACTTTCGTGAATCCTGTGGTAGCGTTTATTGTAGGTATTTGGTTTGCCAATGAGCATGTGACAAGTTCTGAATATATAGCTCTAGGCATTATACTAATTGGTGTGTTTTTAGTGCTATCGGCAAGCAGTAAAGAAAATTAAAAGATTTTAAAATTAACAAAGAAATTAACGATGAAACAGAACTTGTTGAGACACAACTTGGCTTTATTTGATTTGGATAACACCTTGCTTGCAGGTGATAGTGATTATAACTGGAGTTTATTCCTAATTAATGAAGGTTTGCTTGACGCGAAAACGCATCACGATAGAAATGAGCAGTTTTATTTAGACTACAAAAATGGGTGTTTGGATATAACTGAATTTTTGAAATTTCAGTTAAAGCCACTTTCAGAACATTCAAAAGAGTTCTTAGACGCTTTGCATCTAAAATACATGGAAAAAATCATTCGCCCGATGATGACTGATAAGGCTCAGGCTTTAGTTGATCAACATAAGGCGGCGGGTGATTTATGCGTCGTAATTACTGCCACCAATAGCTTTGTGACTAAGCCAATCGCAACCGCCTATGGTATTGAGCACTTACTTGGAAGTGACCCTGAAATGGTCAATGGTCAATATACCGGTGGCGTAACGGGTGTGCCAACCTTTAAAGAAGGTAAAGTCATTCGCATTAATCAGTGGTTAGAAGCTCGTGGTACTAAGTTAAGCGACTATGAGACCAGTTACTTTTATAGCGATTCACACAATGATTTGCCCCTGATGAAATTAGTGACAAATCCTGTGGCGGTAGATGCTGATGAAATTCTAACGAAGTATGCCAAACAACAGGGCTGGCCAGCAATTAGCTTGCGCGGTTAGCTGATTAGCTTTATTGCTGAAAGGCCAACCTAAATTACCGACCCAATAGCACCTGTAGTATAAATTTACTACCAACATAAGCCAGCACCAGCAACAGAAAACCAGTTAAAGTCCAGCGTATGGCTTTTAACCCACGCCAGCCGTATTGGTAGCGGCCATACAATAAACCTCCATAGATAATCCAACTGGCGATGGAAAACACAGTTTTGTGATTAAACTGCATCGCCTTGCCAAAAATTTCCTCAGAAAACCACATGCCGCTTATTAATGTGACGGTCAGTAAGGCAAAGCCCAAGGTAATGATTTTAAACAATAAGTTTTCCATCACCATGAGTGGTGGAAAATTGGGTAGTTTAATCAGCGTAGGTTTGTTATGCAGAGTACGCTCAGCAACAGTCATGAGTAAAGCGTGAAATGTAGCGAAAGTGAATAAACTATAAGCCAGTAAGGCAATTGCAATATGCGCTAAAAATAATGGCGATTCTGTTTCTGGCATCAAGTGGTTAGTAACATTTGAGGCTGGTAGCAGTGCAAAAATAGCTGAGGGCGGTAGAACAAATGCCTGTAGACTAGTTAACTGATGTTTTAAATCGGCGACCCAGTAAATCAGCACCGTTAGCCATGAAATGGCTGAGAGCATATTAAAAAAACCTAAATCAAAGCCATGGGTAAAAATCACCTGGTAGAGTAACCAAGCATGAATAATCAAGCCAAGTGCAATCATGGCAGAATGTAGCTTAAGTGATTGGTCTTTGACAGGGCTTTTTGCGCCACGCCAAAAATCTGCTGCTACCGCTATATAGATAAAGAAAACCACTAAATAAGGAATTAATTTTTGCATAACGTGATTATGGCGCAAATATGCGTTAAATATAATAGGTTGATGTAAAATTGAGTATCTAATGATTTGTAAGAGAATGCAATGCTAGAAAATCTAACCGACCGCCTGCAAGGCGTCATCAAAACTCTACGTGGCCAAGCAAGGCTCACCGAAGAGAATATTTCAGATGCCATGCGCGAAGTGCGCATGGCCTTGCTGGAGGCTGACGTAGCGCTACCAGTAGTTAAAGAGTTTATCGCCCAAGTAAAAGCGCGTGCACAAGGGCAAGAAGTGCTACAAAGTTTAACGCCAGGTCAGGCGGTTATTCAGGTAGTGCATGATGAACTGACCTCGTTGATGGGAAAAGCAAACGTCGGTTTAAACTTAGCGGCAGTGCCGCCAGCCATTATTTTGATGGCGGGTCTGCAGGGTTCAGGTAAAACAACGACATCAGCCAAACTGGCGAAATTACTCAAAGAGCAAAAGAAAAAAGTATTGCTAGCAAGCGCCGACGTCTATCGTCCAGCCGCGATTGAACAACTGAAAACGCTGGCCAAGCAACTGGATGTGGAATGTTTTGACAGCAACGCTTCGCAAAAGCCAGAAGATATTGCCAAGGCGGCACTAGATTTTGCTAAACGCGGATATTACGATGTGGTGATTTTTGATACCGCAGGTCGTTTGGGTATTGATGAAGTGATGATGGCGGAAATCAAAGCCTTGCATGCACTATTAAACCCAATCGAAACCTTGTTTGTGGTCGACGCCATGCAAGGTCAGGATGCCGTCAATACGGCTAAAGCATTTAGTGACACATTGCCGCTCACAGGCGTTATTCTCACTAAGCTTGATGGTGATTCACGCGGAGGTGCAGCTTTATCCGTGCGTCACATTACTGGCAAGCCAATTAAATTCGTCGGTGTTAGTGAAAAGGTGGATGGTTTAGAGCCATTCCATCCCGAACGGATGGCTTCGCGCGTGCTGGGCATGGGTGATGTGTTGAGCTTAATTGAGCAAGCACATAAAAATGTTGATATGGCGGAAGCGCAAAAACTCGCTGATAAAGTTAAATCGGGCAAAAACTTCGATTTAGATGACTTTAAAGCGCAAATGTCACAAATGCGCAAAATGGGGGGCATGGGTGCGCTCATGGATAAAATGCCCGCGCAGATGGCTGGCATGGCCAACAAAATGAACCCAGAGGATGCAGACAAAGCGATTCGCCGCATAGAAGGCATTATAAATAGTATGACAGCCTTAGAACGCCGTAAGCCTGAGCTAATTAAAGCCACCCGTAAAAAACGCATTGCTGATGGTTCTGGCGTGCAGGTGCAAGAGGTCAATCGTTTGCTTAAACAGTTTGAAGAAACGCAAAAAATGATGAAAATGTTCGCTAAAGGCGGCATGGCCAAAATGATGCGTAGCATGGGCAGCTTGATGGGCGGAAAATTGCCAGGCATGCGCTAATTTTTAATGCCATCAAAATTAAGTGCGCAAAAAGTTAATTTATTTGCCAGTTTTGCATTGACCAAGCGCAGAGTTTCTAGCATAATTGCGCCCTTTCGTAAGTAATGCTTTATTCGTAACGCAATAACTCCCGAAATCACCAGAAACACAGAAAACCCATGTTACACAATGGGGCGTTAGCTCAGCTGGTAGAGCAGCGGACTTTTAATCCGTTTGTCGTGGGTTCGATCCCCGCACGCCCTACCAAT
>NZ_JABFRA010000054.1 GCF_013141425.1 Methylotenera sp.
AAAGAAAAAGGTTTTGAAGAAAAAGCGGAAGCCGCGATTAAAAAACTCGGTAGCAAACGTGGTGCACTGTACGAAGAAATGCGAAATGCCTATCAACAAAGTGGTGATGAAGAAGCACTCGATTCAGCGCGCTCGCTGATAGAAGAGGCGCAGAATTTAAGCTTGGGCGATAAGGAGCGCTTACTCGGCTACCTAGAAGGTGGCGGAAAAATGATACTGCTTGAGCCAGAGTATAAGCTCACACCCGCTTCAAAGATGCCAGGTTTAGATGGTCAAAAAATGTCTAAATCCTATAACAACACTATTTCATTGCGTGAGCCAGCAGACCAAATCGCTAAAAAAATCAAAACCATGCCAACTGACCCAGCGCGCGTGCGTCGCACTGACCCGGGTGACCCCGCAAAATGCCCAGTGTGGCAATTGCATGAAATCTACTCAAATCCTGCAACGCAGGAATGGGTACAACAAGGCTGTAAAAGCGCAAGTATTGGTTGCATTGAATGCAAAGGCCCTGTGATTGAAGGAGTACTGGCTGAACTAAAACCGATACAAGAACGTGCCGCGCAATATGCGGAAGATCCGACACTGGTAAAAAATATTGTCGCAGAAGGTTGTGAAAGAGCCCGTAAATTAGCGCGAGAAACCATGCGCGATGTGCGAGATGCGATGGGTTTGAATTACAGCTAGTTGAAATATGATTGAAACTCCGCTCAGTGCAAAGATAAAAGGCGAGGCGTTCACTCAACTGCCACAAGACCTTTATATTCCGCCTGATGCGCTTGAAGTATACCTCGAGGCTTTTGAAGGGCCGCTCGATTTACTGCTGTATTTAATCCGCAAACATAATCTCGATATTCTGGATATTCCGATGGCGGATTTAACCCGTCAGTACATGGAATATGTAGAAAAAATGAAGGCAATCAAGCTTGAGTTGGCTGGTGATTATTTGCTGATGTCGGCGATGTTGATTGAGATTAAATCCCGTATGCTCTTGCCTAAGCCTGCTGAGATCGAATCTGAAGATGACCCGAGAGCTGAGTTGGTCCGCCGTTTGATGGAGTATGAGGCTATTAAGCTCGCTGCTCAGCGCCTTGATGAGATGCCTAAAGTGGGAGAGGATATTGCCGTTGCTAGCGCGTATTATCAGCATATTAGCGATGTGAAACCGCCTGAAGTGAGTTTGGATGATTTAACCGAAGCTTGGCGCAATGTATTGATGCGAGCGAGTCATTTTAAACATCATAAAGTTGGCAAGGCGGAGCTTTCTGTGAGAGAACACATGAGCATGATTTTACGTCGTTTAAAAGTGGATAATTTTTTAGAATTCTCGCAGTTGTTTGATGTGGAGAACGAGGGTATTCCAAAGTTAGTGGTTTGTTTTTTAGCTATTTTAGAGTTGGCGCGTGAAGGCTTATTGCGCATGACGCAGCAAGCTCCTTTTACACCGATTTACATTCAATTGAATGCTCGCGATTAATCTTAATTTCTATGACTAAACCTGAAAACATCACCCAAAAGAAACAAGTGCTAGAAGTCGCATTGCTTACTTCCAGTCAACCACTCAGCTTGGATGATATGCAGAAGTTGTTTGCAGACCGCATGGAGCGCGCCACCTTGCGTATGCTGCTGGATGAACTTAAGCAAGATTGGGATACGCGTACGATGGAACTGGTGCAGGTGGCAACGGGTTATCGTTTTCAAGCACGGCCTGAGTATTGTACTTTTTTAGCGCGCTTAAACCCTGAAAAACAGTCTAAATATTCGCGGGCAGTGATGGAAACACTTGCCATTATCGCTTACAGGCAGCCAGTAACACGTGGCGACATTGAAGAGATACGCGGTGTGGCGGTGAATCCCAACGTGATGCGCCAGTTACAAGAGCGCGATTGGGTTGATGTGGTAGGACAACGCGAAGTGCCTGGCCGCCCTTCCTTGTACGCTACCACCAAACACTTTTTAGATGACTTGAACTTGAAGTCGCTTACCGAGTTACCTGCGATGGAAGATTTTGTTAACTCCGAGGCACAACTGGATTTGTAATAGCCTGTCATTGCAGGCTGGTTCCGCAATCGCTAGCTTTTATGTGATGTTTTTAGCAAATTCTGAACTGCGTCAGAATGACGGGATGTAACAAACATTTTTATTCTGCTGTGATTCGCCTTAACTGCGGTAAAATGCGCTATTGCAATCAATTAGTTAATCATCATGGCACGTCCATTTAAAACACAACGCGACCCACAAGCGACGCCTCGTCGCCCAAAAACTAATTTTACTAAATTAGAAGCTGATCTAAATGCTCCTCCAGAACCAACGCAACGCTTGCATAAGTTATTGGCGCTGGCTGGTTTAGGCTCGCGTCGTGATATGGAGGCGTTAATCGCAAGTGGTCGAGTCACCGTTAATGGTGCACCAGCAACTCAAGGTCAGGGCGTGACTCAGTATGATACGGTGCGCCTAGATAGTCGACCAGTAAAACTACCCTTTATAGCAGAATTGCCGCAAGTCTTGATTTATCACAAACCTGAAGGTGAAATTGTTAGTCAGGATGACCCAGAAGGCCGTGCCAGTGTGTTTGATAAATTGCCGAAAGTTAAAAATGGCAAATGGATTGCAATTGGCCGTTTGGATATGAATACTAGTGGTTTACTGATGTTTACCACGTCGGGTGAGTTGGCCAACCGATTTATGCATCCGCGCTACGAAGTTGAGCGTGAATATGCGGTGCGTATTTTTGGTGAGTTGACCGAAGGTCAAATGACGCAACTCAAAGAAGGGATTGAGTTGGAAGATGGTCCGGCGAATTTCGATAGTATTAGCGCTCAGGGCGGCGAGGGAGCAAACCATTGGTATCAAGTGATTCTGCGTGAAGGTCGTAATCGCGAAGTGCGTCGTTTGTTTGAGGCATTTCAATTACCTGTGAGCCGTTTGATGCGTGTACGATTTGGCCCAGTGAATTTACCGCCGCGTGTGAAGCGTGGTCAAATGTTAAAGCTAGAGCAAAAAGAAGTGGTTGGCTTGTTAGAATGGGCTGATTTGCCAGTACCAAGCGCACCATTACGACAACTCACGCAACGTGAAAAATTAAAAGCCACCACCGTGTTTATGCCGAAAGTACGCAAACAACGGGTGAGTGCGCTCGACAGGCCGCCTCGTGTTACAACAGAGGGTGGTGAGGCAAGACCTTATCGTGGCAAAAAAGATACTGCTCGAAATAACCCTACGACTAATAAAACAGTACCCAAAAAACCGGCAAATCGCCGTGTCAGGCAGACCAGTGATTTAACGGCACCGGCTATGCAGAAAAAAAGTGATCGCAATAGAGGGCGTGGTTAACTACCCGCTACGAGAGTATTATGGGCTCGAAATGGCGGTGATTATGCTTTACTTAGTCGCCATAAGGAAGTCACTTCCGCCTTGCGAGCTGCATGTAGTGGGTCGCTGGTATCAAGTGTTTTACTGTGTCTAGCCTTGGTATCGATACGTTCAATCACTTTCAAGCCAGCCGCTGTGATCCAAGCGAGCAATTCATCACGCGTTCTTAAGCCCAATTGTTCAGCAAAATCTGAAAGCACTAGCCATCCTTCACCGTGCTCACTAAGATGTAACGCCAAGCCATTTAAAAAGCCTTTAAGCATTTTACTTTTTTCATCGTAGATTGCTGATTCAAGTGCTGAGCTAGGATGAGCAGGTAACCAAGGCGGGTTGCAGACGATTAAATCTGCTTTGCCGTATTCTGCTTTGGGATATAAATCGGCTTCAACTAAGGTGACATTGGTTTTCAGGCCCAGTTGATTCACATTTTTCAATGCACAATCCAATGCACGGTGTGAGTTATCCGTGGCGATAATTTTTGTGATGCCACGATTGGCGAGTATCGCCGCTAATACGCCTGTGCCCGTGCCAATATCAAAAGCTAAGTTACAGGGTACTGGTAATGGCGCAACATCCACTAAATCTAAGTATTCACCACGAATCGGTGAAAATACCCCATAACTCGGGTAAATTTTATTGTTGATTACGGGAATATCGACACCGTTCTTACTCCATTCATAAGCACCAACTAAGCCTAAAATCTCACGTAGAGATACCACAATGGTTTGCGTGCTTTTACCGTAAGCATGTTCACAAGCCGCTTTTACATCGGGTGCGCGGCGTAAGTTGATGTTATAGCCTACGTTTAACTCAATGACCAACATCCCTAATATACGTGCTTTTTGCGATTGCGCTTGGCGGTGCAAGTGAAATGCTTCTAAAAGGGTACTTGCTGGTTTTTTTGGTTTTTTACCAGGGCGGTCAATGCGGCGTGAAAGTGCTTGCAAAAGCATTTTTGCATTTTGAAAATCGCCACGCCACAGCAATGCTGTGCCTTCGCAGCATAATTTGTAAGCATCATCTGCTTTGGTGGTGTCGTCTGCAATTTGAACCCGTTTGGGCACAGGTGCGGCGTTTTCAGAGTGCCAGATGCCTGTTTTGGTTTTATTGGATTCTTGCCAGCTAATCGTTGGGATAATGTTCGTGCTGAGGTTTTTTGCGGTATTCAAAGTGGTGTATGGCCTAAGGTAAGCTGTGACTTGGTGAGTAAAAATACAAATTCATTGCCAGAGGAAGTTTCCAGCCAGTTAAAGATGATGTTGGGGTAAGCAGCCTCTAAGGCGTCGCGATTGTGACCGATTTCAACAATTAATATGCCCTCGTCATTGAGGTGGTTTGCAGCTTCAAGCAAAATCGTATGGGTGTGGTCTAAGCCGGCATCGCCACTGCCCAAAGCAAGTTGTGGTTCATTTTGATATTCGAGTGGTAATGCCGCCATGGATGGCGCATCTACATAAGGAGGATTGCTGATGATTAAATCGTATTTCTTGCCTTTAAGTGCGCTGAACATGTCGGACTTTATTGCCGTTATCTGTTCTTGTAAACCGTAGTTGGCAATATTTATATTTGCGACATCTATTGCATCTTGCGAAATATCAATCACATCGATTGCCGCATTTGGATAGGTGCTGGCCAGCAATACACCTAAACAGCCGCTGCCAGTGCAGATATCAGCAGCGCTTTCTACCATTTCAGGAAACTCGATCCATGCACTTAAGCCGTCAGCAAGTAACTCTGCAATAAAGGAGCGTGGAATCAGCACACGTTCATCTACGTAAAACTTAAGTCCTTGTAACCAGGCCTCTTTTAACAAGTATGCCGTTGGCGTGTGTTTGCTGATACGTTGCTCAATAAAATCAGCAAGTTTATTTCGCTCGGCTGAGGTGATTCGTGCATCTAAAAAGTTGTTTAGTGTGTCCATGGGTAAGTGTAGACCGCTAAAAATTAGCCAAACGGCTTCATCGTAGGCGTTATCCGTACCATGGCCGTAAAAAACATCGGAGGCTTCAAATCTGCTGACGGCATAGCGTATCCAGTCTCGAATGGTCAAAAGCTCATCTGTTGCTGCAATAGGGGTGTTTTGATTAGCCATGGCGTTGTTATTTCAGTAGTTTTTGCATTGTGAGTTTGTACGTTTCTTTTAGCGGTTCAATGTCCCCTACAGCTACACATTCGTTGAGTTTGTGTATCGTGGCATTGAGCGGCCCAAATTCAATCACTTGATTGCAGATGTCCGCAATAAAACGCCCATCAGAGGTGCCGCCAGTGGTCGATAGCTCTGGCGTGACACCGTAAGCTTGCTCAATCGCTTCTGTAATGGCTTCAACTAAATTGCCACGAGGTGTGATGTAGGGAGGTGAATATTCCCATTCTAAGTCATAGCTCAATTCGTGATTATCTAAAATTGCATAGACACGTTCTTTTAAATTGGCTTCAGTGCTTGCAGTGCAAAATCTAAAATTAAATAAAATTTCCACTTCGCCAGGTACCACGTTGGTTGCGCCTGTTCCACCATTCATATTTGAGATTTGCCAGGAAGTCGGCGGAAAGTATTCGTTCCCGGTATCCCATACCGTGTCGACCATGTCTTTAATGGCAGGTGCGACTAGGTGGATAGGATTTTTAACCAAATGCGGATAAGCAATATGGCCTTGCACGCCTTTGACGGTAAGCTTACCTGAGAGTGAGCCACGGCGGCCATTTTTAATCATGTCACCTACGACTTTGTTTGAGGTCGGTTCGCCTACAATACAATAATCAATGCGCTCGCCTCTAGCTTTCAATACTTCAACCACTTTTACCGTGCCATCCACAGCCACACCTTCTTCATCCGAAGTAATCAATAAACCGAGGGAGCCAATGTGATTTGGATTTTCGGCAACGAATTCTTCGATGCTGGTAATAAATGCCGCCAGTGAAGTTTTCATGTCGGCTGCACCGCGCGCATAGAGCATATCGTCCTTAATGGTAGGTACAAAAGGCGGTGTATGCCATTTTTCTAACGGGCCTGTAGGCACCACGTCCGTGTGCCCAGCGAAAACGAGTAAAGGGCGAGTGGTGCCGCGCCTAGCGTACAAATTATCAACATTGCCAAAACGCATGCGGTCAATTTTAAAGCCGAGCGGTGCTAAACGAGAAATAAGCAGTTCCTGACAGCCTGCATCTAAAGGCGTGTTGGATTGGCGCGTCAGGAGGTCAATCGCTAACTCTAAAGTTTTGCTCATGGTTTGAAGGTTTCTTTGTATAGATTTTCATCAAATCCCAGGCCGATGATTTTGCCATTACTGACCAAGATTGGACGCTTGATTACAGAGGTTTTATCTTGCATCAATTCGCTTGCTGTTATGTTGTCGGTGATGCTAATTTTGGTGGTGTCATCTAAACCGCGCCAAGTAAGCCCAGCGCGGTTAATGAGTTTCTCCCATGGGTATTGCTTAAGCCAATGCTCAATTGTGGCGGCATCAATACCATTTTTTTTAAAATCATGAAACACATGGCGAATATCATTTGCCTCTAGCCAGTCGCGGGCCTTCTTTACTGTATTGCAATTGGGAATACCGTATAGCGTTAACATCGTGGTTAGGGCTTAAATACCGCGTAGTAACTCGTTAATGCCTACTTTACCTAAGGTTTTCTCATCGACTTTTTTCACGATAACAGCGCAATACAAGCTGTAGCTACCATCTTTTGAAGGTAAGTTGCCCGATACTACTACTGAACCTTTAGGAATGCGGCCGTAAGTGACAGAGCGTGTTTCGCGGTCATAAATCTTAGTGCTTTGACCAATGTAAACACCCATTGAGATAACGCAATTGTCTTCAACAATCACACCTTCTACCACCTCAGAGCGCGCGCCGATAAAGCAATTGTCACCGATGATAGTTGGGCCAGCCTGAATCGGTTCTAACACACCGCCAATTCCCACGCCGCCCGACAAGTGTACATTTTTACCAATTTGTGCGCATGAGCCTACTGTTGCCCAGGTGTCTACCATGGTGCCTTCACCAACGTAAGCTCCAATATTCACGTAAGAGGGCAATAATACGGCATTTTTTCCGATGAAAGAGCCGCGACGCACCATTGCATTGGGCACTACACGAAAACCGCCTGCTTTGAAGTCTTCTTCTGTGTAATTGGCAAATTTTGCTGGTACTTTATCGTAATATTTTGTGTAGCCAGAGTCTAACAGTGTGTTGTCTTCTAATCGAAAGGAAAGCAAAACGGCTTTTTTAAGCCATTGGTGTGTTTCCCAGTCTTGGGTTTCGCCGATGCGTGACGCAACGCGTAATTTGCCTGCATCGAGGTCGGCGATTAAAGAGGCTACCGTGGCTTTGATTTCAGCCGATGCATTGCTAGGGTTGATGTTGGCGCGGTCTTCAAAAGCCGCTTCGATTAAACTTTGACGTGGATCCATAGTGCTCTCAGATTTAGTAAATTAAACAAAAACGTTATTTTAACCTAAAGCGAGCATTCGCCAAAAACAAAGCGCGTGTCAGCAATAAAATACTGAACACGCGCTAATAATCATTGAGTAAAAATAACTGATTATTTTGATTTTGATGCTTCGTACAGCGGTTTAACTTTTGGTACTAAAGTTCGTAAATCGGCAATGCGATTTTCATTAGCAGGGTGGGTGCTAAAAAATTCAGGTGGTTTTGCACCACCCAGCGCATTCATTTTTTGCCATAAGGTGATGGCGGCCTCTGGATTAAAACCTGCGCGTGCGGAGAGTTCCAAGCCGATTTTGTCGGCTTCGCGTTCTTGTTCACGACCATTTGGTAGCGCAAAGAATAGTTGAGAACCTAAGCCAGCCGCTTGTGTTGATGCATTGCCAACGGCACTGCTTGAGCCTTTGGTAATTATTGCGCCTAATGCCTGTAGACCAAATTGCTGAACATAGGCTTGGGACATACGTTCGCGACCATGCTCACGCAGGGCGTGGGCAATTTCGTGACCAATCACTGCACCTAATTCGTCATCAGTGGCCTTCAGTTGGTCAATCAAGCCTGTCAGCACCATGATTTTTCCACCAGGCATGCAGTAGGCGTTTACTTGGTCACTTTTATCCACATTAATTTCCCATTTCCATTGCACCGCATCGGGCCTAAATACGCCCACTTGTGCAATCAGTCTATTTGAAATATTGCGTACACGAGCCAGTTGTGTTTTGTCGGTATTAAGTGTGTTTTTCTTTTGTGATTCTTGCAAAGTTTGCGTGTAGGCTTGGCTGGACATGCCAACTACTTGCGAAGCAGGCATCAGCATAAATTGTGTGCGTTTAACTCCAGCCACGCTGTCATTTGTGGTGCTGGCGCAGCCCGATAGATTTAAAAAAACCGCCGCAAGTAAAATAAAAGTTAGATTTTTCATGAAATTATCCCTAAGAGTTTTAATGACTAAAATTACCAATAACTTTACTAATATACTTAACGCATCAATGTCACAAAGGGTTGATTGACCACTCAAAAAACTAGATTTTCAACTGTGAACCAAGTTCAATTACACGGTTAGGCGGTAATTTAAATTGATTGGTAATCGTTTCAGCACTTCTAAATAATCCAATAAAGATTTTTTTACGCCAAAATGACATGCCGGATTTTCCGCTGGCAATCAGACTTTCTTTACCAATGAAATAAGACGTATCCATTTCGTTCAATACTAGACCTTTTTCGCCACACAGTAATAAATCGCGCGGTAAATCGGGCTCATCTTTAAAACCGTAATGCACAGTCACTTTATAAAAATCATGCGGCAGAATTTCTAACTTGACGCGCTCTTCAGCCGAAGTATGCGGGTAATCTAAAAATTTTACGGTTAGAATGACCATTTTTTCATGTAACACCTTATTGTGTTTTAAGTTGTGCAACATGGCGTGCGGAACGCCGTCTGGATTTGGCGTCATAAATAAAGCAATGCCTGGCAC
>NZ_JABFRA010000071.1 GCF_013141425.1 Methylotenera sp.
TAACTATGACATAAAGCTAATGCCTATAATGAGCGATAAGCATAGCATAGGTTGTTGATTTACAAGTTCGAATCTTGCTGTCCCGACCAAAACTTAAAATGAGTTACTTGTTGTAAATTAAAGCCTGCTGTTTAGCGGGCTTTTTAATTGAATAACTCTTTTTAATTATCTATTTCTGCGGTATTCCAAAGCCAGACTAACCAACTCATGAAGCTTTCTTACATCCATTTTCTTGAATATACTTTTTAAATATTGTCTGACAGTTTCGGTGCTGATTTCCATTACTTCGCCCACTTCCTGAACGCTTCTTCGCTCTGTGAGTAAGATTACACATTCGATTTCTCTTGGTGATAAGTTGAATCCCGATTTTAAGCGGTCTGCCCAGCGTTCGTAATTTATTTCTAAATCTTTAATTAAAATGAGCGCATGGTGCCCGTCACGCCGTTCATCAGTTTGTTTGGGCAGTTGGCTAATCGATAGGTAATAGGGCTTGTCTTGCTGATTTCTATGTATGTATAGGCTCACTGAGTTTTCTTGGGTATGGTTTCCATTAATTGCATTTTGGATAGCTTTTTGTAATCTCTGGTTGTCTGGTATTAAATCAGCTACCAGACTATTGTTGATTATATTTAGCCCATTGTGATTTTCTAGTAATGTTTCGGCTGATATTGAAGTGAATAAGACCTCAGCGCGGCATGAAACAATAATGATAGCTTGACCAAGCTGATCTAAGCCTTGTTCTAGGATTTTGCCATGCCAAATTTGCTCTTGATTTACATTTTTTTCTTGCATTTACAGTTTATCGCCAATTATTCAATATTGTGAGTGAGTGAATTGTCTGGTTCGCTTTCTTCGTTATTTATTTCAGTTGTTTCATCTATTTCAGACTCTTTTTTTGGTACATCGGGTTTAAATATAAATTTAATGTTGGCATATTGTGTAATCGGCTCCGACTGGTTTTCTTGATACTCATTAATAATTTTTGTCGATAAGATGAGCGCTTGCGATTGACTAAATACACCGCTAATCTGCCCTTCTTGGTTTTTAATTAAACTCCAATCTTGCTGGTTATTTAATGGGTCATTGTATATTTTTCTTAAATGCCGAACAGGCGCTATAAAACGTTTATCTAATATTAACTCGTCTAGTTTAGTTGGTAATGTTTTGATGCCATTGGGCGATTGATGATAATAGCTGGCAATGGCACGTTGATATTGTTTTCCTATAAATAGCCAGTCTTGCTCTTTTTCCCGTTTAATTAATGTATCTTCATTTTGTGATACTACTGCTAGGCTTAACGAAATGGCGGCCAGCAGAAAAAGCACCCCAATATAGGCAAATCCATTCTGATCTGTTTGATTTACCATGTGTTATAGGCTTCACCGCTTCGCGAGGCGGTGGTGGCGCCACTTGCTACGTCATAAACGCGATTACTATTGTCTGGAGGCGCAATAATCAACCAAGTATCCGTCATCTCGGTAATAGGGTCGGCTGGAATAAAGCGTAAATAACGCTCTGATACCAAGGTTTGTAAATTGATAGGATATTCACCTTTGTCAGTATGATAGTGATCTATCGCCTCACGCATTTCTTTCAGATTTTGTTTTAGTGCAGTTTCTTTGCCGCGCTCTAACCCGTCAAAATAGCGCGGCATTGCAATGCTAATAATCAAGGCAATGACCGCCATGACTACGGTTAGCTCGATAAATGTAAATCCTTTAGGTTTATACAAGTTGTCACCATTGGCCATAGGGAATTCCATTCAGTCCTATTTCACTGCTTAGTGAATATACATCAAAGACATCATCACCCTCGCGTGGGTTGTCTGCATCGCTTGAGTAACTACGCTTACCCCAGGTGTCTGCAGGGGCCAACTCGTTTTTTAAAGCTACGCTCCTGGTGAACATTGGGTCAGCAGGTATATTTCTTAAAAATCGCAATTTTTTCTTTTGCGGATCCGTTATATCTTCTACACCGTTGACTAAATCTTCTAAATTATGTGGATAACCGCTATCGCCAATCGATTTTTTAATTTTGCCCTGGTCAGCGGAGACCTTGTATTCATCAATCGCAGCACGTATTTGTCTCAAATTCTGCTTTAATTCGCTTTCTTTTTTTCGTTGAATATTTTTTTCAAGATAAGGTACCGCAACCGAAGCCAGCACAGCGAGTATGGCAATAACGAAGACCAACTCTACATACGAGAAGCCATTTCGTTTAGTTGCGAAGTAAGCCATGATTATTAATCCGCGGGATTGTTACTAGGCGCTGCTTTTTGATCTGAATTCAAGCCACCGCCCAAAGAGAAACCAGGCGGCAATGGCAAGTTAATATTTTTCGGGGCATCATCTCGATTTACAGGGCTAGTGGCCGCTGGTGGTTTAGGCACCATAAACGGAGATGCGCCGTTTAAAAATGCAGGCGAAGGCGATTGACGACCTGTTTGCCCTTCAGGTCCTGTCCAAATATCTGCTTCGTGAGCTTGCTGAGGCGTGCGTTGGCGGATGATGTGCGGGGTAATGGATAATATGATTTCAGTTTTAACTTTGTCGTCGGTGTGATTTGAAAACAATCGACCCAACAACGGAATATCACCAATACCAGGAATTTTATTGATAGTTTTTCTATCTTGATCGTCAATTAAGCCTGCCAGAATTTGTGTTTCGCCATCATGCAAACGTAATTGTGTTGTTGTCATGCGAGTACCCACACGAAACGCGATACTTTGGCTGCTTCCCGAAGTAGCAACCACTTTGTCGCCTATTGAGCCCACATTTAGATTGATTTTAATTGTGACATCATCGGCTGCACTAATCGTAGGTTCAACTTCTAGTTTTAGTCCTGCATCAATATATTGCACCGTTTGCGAGCTTACGCCAGTGGAAGCAACATTTGCAGTAAAAACAGGGACTTTTTCGCCAATATGAATTTTTGCTGTGTCTTTATTTTTAACGCGAATACGGGGGTTGGCTAATAAATTCACATCGCCATTCGTGGCGTTAAACACCAATCCAGGAATGCCATTGACCACTAAAGTATTGCCAGTAACATTTCGTAAATCTTTTAACGTTAATATACCTCCTGCAGGTACAGGTACGCTCAGACCTGTCGGCGGCTCAACACCTAAATTCTGCAAGTAACTACGTTTAACTTCCATGACCTGTAATTCCAGCATCACTTCAGGATCTGGTTTGTCTTGGGCGTAAATGATTTTTTCAGCCAGTGCGAGAATTTCAGGGGAGTCTTTTATTAGCAAAGTGTTTAGGCGTGTGTCGATTTCTACGTTGCGCATATTGAGCATGGTGCGCAATATCGTGCTCATTTGCTTGGCATCAGCATAATCTAAGGTGAAACTACGCACACTAAGATCTTTGTAGTCACGTTGGTGCAATATATCGTTGACATAAATAATCGCTGAATTCTCACTTAAAACTTTTTTCTCCAGCTGATTGGTTTGTAGTAATAAATCTAGAGCGTCGCTGAATGGGATGGCTTTAACGAATATGGTGGCGTTTTGATCGCTTGGCACATCTTTATCGAGGATGAAGTTGACTTTGCTAATCTTTGCCAGCGATTCAAATATCATTTTTAAATTAACATCTCTAAATTCCATCGTCACCGGCTCATTAAAGCTTAATTTTTTCGTTAATTTTGCTTTATTAACAGCAGCTTGCTGAGCAAGTAAAGTATTGAAGAGAGGTAAGGCTTTTTTGTGTTTTGGACTTTCTAGCAACACAGAGCGCAATTTATTGAGTGCAAGCTCATTCTCATTTTTATTAATTAAATCTTCAGCTTCGGCAATGATGCTGTCGTGTTTTTTTGCAGTTTCAATTAAGGAAAATCCCTGAATTGCGCGCAAGTTACCAGGGTCATATTGCGCTAAATCATGATATAAGACTGCGAGTGCTTCATAGTCGTTATTCTGCCAAGCTTCATTTTCATTGGCTAATAGCGCATTAATTTTTTTATCACGTTCTTTAATGTTAGCCAATTTTTCTGGCACTTGTGCTGCTAGCATCGGGTTTTGCAAACGATTATCCAAATTAGTATCTTTTTGGAGTTTTGGCGTTGGTGTTTGGCAGGCAATCAACTGCAATATCAGTAAATATAAGCCTAATTTTTTTAATTTTATATTTTTCATGGTGGCTTCCTAATGATCTGTCTGAGCGCTTAACGTTTGTATTTGATTGAGTGGTAAATATGAAAACTGAATTTTTAGGTTTCCCATATTTTCATTAATGGCTTCTACTTTATATTGACCAAGTAAAATATCACCTACTTGAATGTGCATTACCTCACCCTGAGACTCCAACATGACACCACCAGAGGCGCCAGCAAGCATGCGTCCTAAATATTTAAAGGGTAGGGCGGGTGCAACTGGAGTGGAAGCATTCGACGCTACGTATCGTATTGGGGGCGATACTTCTTTTGCAGGGACTGAAAATAAGTTTTCCTTACTGGGAGTTAGCGCTCTTGTTTTTAGTAGCAGTTTTACTTCATTCGCTGCTAGCGTTTGTGAGTGAATAGGGATTGAGTTCAAATTACGTGTTGGTAATGAAATCTCGCTGGTCATTTCATGCTGATAGCGATGCCATGTGAGACCTAGCGTCACAAGCAAGGCGGACCATAGCAGTAAATTTCGTTTCGTCAGCATAAATTAAGGTCGCTTAAAATAAAACGTAAATTGAATACGCGCTTCTACAGCTTCATCTAAAGCGTTTTCGCGGCTTAGGTTAAGTGATTCAATGGCTACAAATGGCATCGTCCGCTGTACAGTGTTTAAAAAACGATGAATCTCAGGGTAAGAGGCAAGCACACTTAATTCCACTTGGTAACGATTCAGTGGTTGATGAATATTATCTTCCGTTTTATACGTCACTTCGTTTAAAAAAAGCTGTTGGCGCTTTGCAATATCGACCAATTCATTCAGTTTGCTCGCACGCGTTCCTATGCTCGGGAAGGATGCTATATATTCATTTACTTTTGCGTCCGGCTCAGCGGTAAACTGAGCGGGCCGTTGCTGCAATGTGGCGGCTTGTTGCAAAGCGATTAATCTGTTGGCAAGTGGTTGATAAGCTAAGAAATAGGCCAGTACTGTGCTTAATAATAAAAGCAGGCTAAGCTTCCCCACTACATTCAGTGATTCGAGTGTTCTGAAAAGTTGCCATTTAGTTTGGGCAATTAAGGTGGTGATATTCATATACGCCACACCAAATTAATATCAAATACATAGAGTAATTTGGCTTGATCATCTTCTAAATGTTGGCTTACCAGCACGGCATCAGAAAAATGGCTGTTCGTGCGAAGCGCATCTAAAAAATGTGTCAAATCCGAAAACTCTGCAGTTTGGCCAGTCAGTTTGATTTCTGCTCGGTTTTTGTTGGGGCTGATACTTAAGATGGCGATCTGTGGGTTAGCTAATTTTACAGTTTCAAGTGCGGCTAACATTGGCATCCACGGTAAATCGAGTTGGCGTTGCACCTGCTGCGCCAGTTTTATTTTTTCTTCTGAAGCCGAAGTGGAACTTAAATTTGGCTTGGTGGCTAATGTCACTGGTATTTTACTTTCAGCAAGAATTATTTGTTTTGTTGTTTGCTGGTATTGGCTGTATAAAAAGCTTGCGGCAAGTAGTGCAATAGCCAGCAAACCCCAAGCTGAAAAACTGTGATTTGTTTGAGATTTTTCAGAAAAATCCAGATTGATTTTATTGGCGCTATGCTGCAAAGGCAAGTCTGCCATCCACAAGGCATGCGCTTTTTCAGCAGTAGTCTTAAGCATAATTTTCTGCTTTTTACTTTGGGAGTTTTGCCAAGTTTTATGGAATGCGGCAGAAATGTAGCTATCAATTTGCCTAGGCTGTTCGTTGGCTACTGCCTGCAACATCTGACGGCTAATTAACTGTTCTGCTTTTTCATATTCAAGCCCTGTCGGCGGTGAGTCTACAATAATTTGTTGCCAAACATTATTGTGTGTTCGGCATAAGACCAAGCGTTCTGGCTCGGCGATAAGGGCCCAGTCATGATTTGGTTGTGGCGTGATATTAAGCAGTGTCATGAGCAATGGTTGTACAGAACCAATTGTAAAATTGAGCAATTTTGAGCTTGATTCTAGTTGTACAAGCAAACTTTCATCGACTGCAGCTGCAACGACGGTTTCACCATAAGCTCCAATGTTTAGTGACACTCTCCAGGTTTCGGCCACTGCACCGTATTGTTTGCGAAATGCATGCTGGGCAATAGCCAGCCAGTCTTTTCTTGCAAATACTGCCTCTTGCCATGGTAAGACGAGGTAGCGAATCATGGTATTTGAGAGCAGTACGTGCACTTGTAGATGTTCTAGTAAGGCTTGATTTTCGATTAAAACTTCGGCAAGTTGTGCCGAATTTGACCATAGAAAATTATTCTGAGTGAGTAGCTTGGCCGGAGCATTGGCGACCTTAAAAGCAATACCATGCTTGCTGATGGCTAATGTGCCATGTTTGGTCCAGAGTCCATTTCTAGACCACAGCCTATGTTTAGACCATAATTTAGATATGAATTTAGACCAGGGGGGCAACACGTTGCACCTCCTCTAAGGTGGTTTCGCCAGCAAAGGCCATTTGTAAAGCGGCATCGTGTAAAAAGCGCGTACCTTTTTTAGAGGCTAATTCTTTAATCTGCCGTATTGAGGCGCGGCTTGCAATTAGTTCTCTTAATTCATCGTCTAAAAGTAATATTTCAGCCACCGCATGACGGCCTTTATAGCCTGTGCCACGGCATGCTCCGCAGCCCTTGCCGTGCTTAAGCGTAGCACTGGCAGGAATGCTTAAATTTTTTACATTGGCTGACGCAATCGTGACTGGTTCTGAGCAGTGTTTGCAGACGGCACGTAATAAACGTTGGGCCACTACAATATTAAGCGCAGAAACAAAACTGTAAGGGTCTACCCCCATGTTCAAAAAACGGCCTATTACATCAAATGCGTTATTGGCATGCACCGTAGTAAATACCAAATGCCCAGTCAGTGCTGATTGCACGGCGATTTGTGCGGTTTCTGCATCGCGAATCTCCCCCACCATAATGCGGTCTGGGTCGTGCCGTAAAATGGAACGTAAGCCGCGTGCGAAAGTGAGGCCTTTTTTCTCATTAACTGGAATCTGTAAAACGCCTGCCAATTGATATTCGACAGGGTCTTCAATGGTAATGATTTTGTCATCGCCACGATTGATTTCACTGATGGCCGCATAAAGTGTGGTGGTTTTACCACTACCCGTTGGCCCCGTAACTAACACCATGCCATACGGTAAAGCAAATTGTTCGCGCATAATTTGCATAGTCTTAGCATCAAACCCCAGCACATCCAAGCGTAGGCCAGTAGCTTGCTCGGCCAAAGTTTGTTTGTCCAATACACGTATCACTACATCTTCGCCATGAATGCTGGGCATCACGGATACCCGAAAATCTACATCACGTCCACGGTAAATTGAACGAAACCGGCCATCTTGCGGTACGCGCTGCTCGGTAATATCAAGTTCTGAAATGACTTTGATGCGCGAAATGACTTGCTCGGCGAGTATTGAATCGTTGATGGCTCCGACTTGGCTTAATACGCCATCTAACCGGTATTTAATGACTAGGCCATTCGGTGCGGTTTCTAAGTGAATGTCGCTGGCTTCGGCTTTTAAAGCGTCATATAAGGTCGAGCGTACCAGTTTGATGACAGGGCTGGCGTCACCTTCAATCATGTTCAGTGAGAGCTCTTCAGAGGTCTCAGTATCATTATTTGCAAATGCAGCTTGCCCAATGGCGGTTTGTACGGTGCGTGTGTCCTCTTCTTGCTTGGCAAGATAGGCTGCAATGTCAGCATGGTGGGCTAGGGCGGTGCTGAACGGGGCCCCAATTCGCTCTGTAGCCCAGGTTTGAATGTCTTGGTTGTAGATGTCTGCAAATACAAAAATAAGGGCTTGATTCTCACGCAGTAACACGCATTCGCGCTGTAAAGACTCGGAAAATGAAATGCGTTCAAAAGTGGGTTGCAACATTAGCATTTGCGCAAGCGTGATGTATGGGTAGGCCAAACTATGTGCTAATTTTTGGGTGAATTCGGCAGGCGTAAGCGCGCTGATTTCTTCTAGAACTTCGATTGCACGTTGACCACTTGCTTTAGCGCCACTGGCCGCTTCTAGCAAGGTTTCACTTGAAAAGGTAAGCGTGTTGGACATTATTCAATCCCACTTGCCAGCTCAAAAATTGGCAAGTACATCATTAACACAATGCCGCCAATTAAAATACCAATGACAGCCATGAGCGTGGGTTCAAAGATTTTGGTAAATCTATCCACCCATCGAATCATTTCCTCTTCGTGAAAACTTGCTGCGCGTTCCATCATTTTATCTAGCGTACCTGTTTTTTCGCCAACGTTGAATAAGCGCATAGCCACTGGCGTGGTCAGTTCTGAATCAAATAAGGCTTGGGAAAATTGCTTTCCTTCGGCAATTTGCTTTTTGGCTTGATGCAAATTCGATTTAAGGCCAGCCCCTAGCAAACTTTCGACCATGGCTAAACTATTCATGACTGGAATACCACTTTTTAGCAGCATGGAAAATGTGCGATAAAAGCGTGAAAGATGATAGACACGCACTTTGTTACCTAAAAATGGAATTTTCCATAAGGCGTCGTAGAACTTGGCGCGAATTTCTTGGCGTGAAATCAGTATGACAAGTGTTGTAATTAAACTCACTACCAATACTAAAATAATGGCGCCATACTGTTGTGAAAATTCACCAATCTGCAATAAAAACTGGGTGCTGCTAGAAATGTTGGCTACTTGTGTGGCATAAATTCTACTGAATTTCGGAATCACAAATACGACTAAAAATGCTAATACAAGTAAACCAAAACTGGTCACAATGGCAGGATATACGGAAGCACTGACGATACGCTTTTTGAGTAAATCAACATTTTCCAAATATTGGCTGTACCGCAGCAATGCCTCGGCTAAATCCCCCGTGGTTTCTGCCGCGCTAATAGTGGCGATAAATAATGTTGGAAACGCCGCTACATTGAGCGACATGGCTTGCGATAAAGTTTTGCCTTCCTGCACGGCGATTAAAAGTTGTTGCAAGGTAAGTTTGGTGCTGGGGTTGCTTTCTTTTTCAATCAAAGTTTGCAACACGTCCATGACAGATAAGCCAGCTTCAAACAATACGCGAAACTCTTGGCTAAATAAAATCAGTGGAAATTGTGTAGATTGTTTAGTCAGTTTTTGCAGAAGGGATGAGGTGGTTGACTTAACCTGCAAGACAATCAGGCCTTGTTGTTCAGCCTTATTGCGAGCGTCTTCAATTGATATTGCCTCTAGCTCAAATTGATAAGGAGCCTGTCCTTGTCGAAGCACGCGTAGTTGATATTGCATAATAATCGCTCAATTTAGTCGCTAATGTCTGCATTTTCATCGGTGCCGCCAGAACGGCCATCTGCGCCATAAGAGAATAGATCAAACTCGGCATTTTCTCCAGGAATTCGATAAATGTAAGCATGATCCCAAGGATCATTGGGAACGCCTTTCTCCAAATACGGACCTTTCCATTTGCCATTGCCTTGCGGCGCATTGACCAAAGCCTCTAAACCTGATTCCTGATTAGGGTAAGCACCGTTGTCTAATCGATAAATATCCAGTGCTTTTTTTAATGCGTGTATTTGTGCCTTGGCGGTTTTTACTTCGGATTTACTGAGTTGGCTAAAATACTTTGGTCCAACATAGCTCACTAGCAAGCCAATGATAACCATGACGACTAACAGTTCAAGCAAAGTGAAGCCTTTGATTTTATTAGTAGATTGGTGATAGTTTCGCATAAATCAGCCTTTTTAAAAGTAAACTAGTATTTATTATACTTTATACTTTTATTTTTATTTTTAACAAATAAAAACCCCAGAAAACTGGGGTTTTTATTGAAGTTTCATATTATTAAGGTGCTGAGGCTACAAAACCTGATTGGTCAGCAATTGGTGCGCCTATGCAGGTTGGATGATCACCAAGAGCGCCAAACGCGTTTGTTAGTTTTAGCTTTTCTACTTGGGTAACTGATCCAGAAGGCTCAAGTCCAAGAAGATTCCGAATTTTCCAAACAAAAGCATGGTCAGTGCATGACGTGTCGCCTGACACGCCGATGCCACCGACTTTTACGCCATTTTTGTAAACTGGAAGTCCGCCACCAAATACATTGATGCCGCCAACACGATTGCCTACCAACGGGTCATTTGTTTTGCCGTAGTTAGATGGTGAACCCTTGTAAGCACTTTCAGCGTTTACCGGATTACTTTCTTGCAAACCATACAAACTGCCACCTGGTTGAACTGCAGCAAATAATGCACCGCTAGAAATGGCTAATCCATCTAAGCTAAAGGCATTGCCCGTATTGGCTTTTTGAGCGGAAATAACGCGACTCCCTAACCATTGAGAGTTGCCAGCCAATGAGCCCTTAGTGCTAGTATTCACAACTGAACAAACTTTACCTGTTTCATCTACAAAAGTAGCCCACATATTTAAAGATAAACCACCAGTGCTAGCGGATGCAAGTGCCGCATTAGCTGCACCTTGCAAGGCATTATAAGTAATATCCTTACAAGCCGCATTCGCATTGACTGCAAATACGCTGGCTAATAGAGTGAAAGTTATACCTGCTATTTTTTTGTACATTTTAGTCTCCCGAATTAATGAGATATTGATTAAATTGAAAATATTTTTTTGCAAAAATATTGCAAAGACAATCTTAGTCCAAAAAAATTGAATGAAATATCCCCTAAATAGGGGTATTAATGTGAATTAAAAAAAGCGGGAAACCTAAACGAAGTTAACTAGACTGAAGAATTTGTCTTGTTGATTTTAGTTTGGCTAGGTCAGAATGCAAAAAATTGAACTTGATTTTGCTTTTTAAATGAATTTGAACAACGATAAGCTGGTAACCTGCACAAATGATTTTTGCGCAGCTTCCATAATGGTTTGTTGCTTGGCAAGGTCGGAGAGGGCGCTTGCGTAATCGGTATCTTGTAGTTCAGAAAGCGATTTGCTGTATTGCAATGAACGGTCTGAACCTGCCGTGTCAAGTTTGTCAATTTCGTTGAGTTTTGTGCCAATATCGGCACGGACATTGAGGACATTATCTACGGCACCACGCATCTTGCCCAAGGCGGTGGCTATGCCAGTGCTAAAAGCCGCTTGTGAAGTGGCATCGGTAATAGGTGTATTTAACAGCGTTACGATGTCCTTCAGCGCTGCAAAAGCATCATTGCCGCCTGCTTGAAAAACCGCATTTCCAGTTACATTCACCGCCATTTGCCGTTGTGAATCCACTTGCAGCAGTTGTTGGTTGCTATCGCCCGCATAAGTACCTGCGGCGTCGAAGGGTTTTGTGCTGGTTTTAAACCCCGCGTAAAGGTAATTGCCAGAGGCATCTTGCGTATTGGCCAAGCCGATTAATTGCTCGAGCGAGCCATTTAATTCTGTGCCAATAAAGCTTCTTTCTAAATTTGATAATGAGCCATTACCCGCCGCAACGAGGGATGACTGCGTTGAAATGAGTAGATTGGTGACACTGGTCAGGTTCGATTCAAGGGTGTTGAGTTTCAGTTGTGCTGTTTTACGCGTATCGGCAAATTTGTCATTTATGCCTTGCGCATGCGAAACTTCTAATGCCCTTGCAGAAGCTACTGGGTCATCTGAAGGTGAAGCAAGGCGTTTACCAGTAGAAATCTGTTGTTGTAGTTTTACTTGTTCAGTTTGCAGGTTATTGATTTTTGAAATACCTGACTGATAGATGGTGTTGGTGCTAATACGCATGATTATTTCCTTTAATTACTCATTCCGTCTATCGTCTGCCTGTTATTGTCCAAGCTGCAACAATACATCAAAAAGTTGGCTGGCAATTTGCATCATTTTTCCTGCTGCCTGATATGCTTGTTGATAGCGCAACAGATTCGTTGCTTCTTCATCTAAATTAACGCCAGATTCAGACTGTACGGCAGCGGTGGCTTGCTCGAGCACTTTGGCTTCTGATGCGCCCGTTACTTTTAGTTCGCGGGTTTTATTGCCAACATTATTCACCAATTGACTAAAGGCACTGGAGTAACTTATTTTACTGTTACTGCCAATGCTAGGAATAGTACTTTCACTCTGTAGACTAGCCAGTAACAGGCCATTTCGGTTGTCGCCTGGACCATTGCTGCTATTTGGTGTGATGGTGAATTGGTCACCATTACTAGGCGTACCAGAAATAGCAAAACTTAACCCACCGACAGAAATCGTTGCGCCACTGGTATAGGTTACGGGCGAACCAGCGGGATATGTAGTACTGGTACCGCCAAAAGTCACCGTTACTGGTTGGGAAGATGGCGCGAGTGTAAGTGTGCCTGGAATTCCAGTGTTATAAGTTAGTCCGAGTGGACTCGCCATCGGGCTAGCGCTATAGCTACTAGCAGCCACAGGGGTACTAAGCGTTGCCCCACCAATATTTGCAACATTTGAGCTGGCACTTAGTGCTGGACCGCCAACCGCTAGTTTGCTGGCATCGGTAATGGCTAATTTAATGGTAGTGGCGGCATTAAGTGTCGGCCGAATCACAAAGTCATCGCCTGCATTTACGGTGCCTGAAGCTTGACTAAAACTTAAACCATCAAGGGTTTGTGGCAGACTGGTAAAGCTTTGTACGGATTTGTCCGTCAGGCGCGTAATTTTGTAATTTGTACCATCGTATTGCAGGCGATAGTCGCTACTGGTGAGTGCGCGAGCATCTACAATTTGACTGCTAATGATGGCCGTACCCGTATTGTCGCTATTGCTACTCACCGCAGGGGCTGGAAGGGTAAATAAGGCTCCACCTGGCTTGCCGTTTAAATCAAGCCCTTGTGCATGTTGTGTATTAAAGGTTTCAGCAAGTACCGCGGCAATTTGCCCTACTTGGTTTTGCACAGCATCGAGTGATTCTGCCCGAAATTGTAGTAAACCACCGATGGTGCCACCAGGCAGACTCTCAACACCTAAAACGGTGGTTTTGGTTTTACTTAAATAAGCCACCTCTAACCGACTAGGATCGGTAGGTGAACTTGTGGTTGCTAGGGCATAAGTATCTGCACCTACCACCAGCGGCAAGCCATTACCTACGAATATATTGTAGCTACCTTTATTTTGAGGCACTACCGTGGTTTTGATTTGTTTGCTGAGTTCAACAACTAATTGATCTCGTTGATCCATCAAGTCATTTGGTGGATTCCCCGTCGCGCTGACGGCTTTGTCGATTACATCATTCAGGCTGGCAATCTGTTTAGCATAAGAATTGACCAACCCAACTGTAGAAGTCAGTTGCGAGTTAACGCTATCACGAATTTCATTCAGACGATTGCTGGTACTTTGAAATCGGCTAACTAAAGATTGGGTATTGGAGAGCATTGTCTGCCGCGTTGGAATATCGCTCGGGTTGGCAGATAAGTCTTGTATGCTACCAAAAAAATCTGTTAGTGCTGGGTTTAAGCCAGCGGCAGCATCCGACAACATATTGTCGATACTACTCAGTTGTGAGCTATAAGTATCGATAGCAGTGCTAACAGACTGACTATTAATTACTTGCTTCGCTAATATCTCGTTATAAACCCGCGACACAGCAGAAACTTCTGTACCTTGTCCGACATAGCCATAGCCGAAATTTTGCGATTGTGCCGCAGACTGCACTACGACTTGTCTAGAATACCCAGGTGTAGACGCGTTGGCGATGTTGTGACCAGTCGTACTCAGGCCAACCTGAGCGGCTGAGAGGGCGCTTTTTCCGATACTTAGTATATTAGAGGCCATGATATTTACTCTTTAGAAAAACAGTGTACAACTGTAATGACGGTATAAATTGTTAAAACTTTAGGCAGTGCATCGCATTAATTTTTTATGGCAATACTTTCTGTATCACGCTGGCTAATTTACTTGCATAATGCGGGTCAGTTGCGTAGCCCGCTTTTTGCATCGCTTGCGCATAGCCGTTGATATCATTTAAATTTGCCATGACTTTTTCATAGCGTGGGTTATTGCTCATCAAATTGGCAAAATCTTTGAAAGAATCGGCATAGCTGTCATAAGCACGAAATTTCTCGATACGTTTTTGTTTTACGCCATTGATGTATTCTGTGGTGGTTGCTTCAACGACTTTGCCCTCCCAGTTGCCGGTTGCTTTAATACCAAACAGGTTGTTACTAGGCGTACCGTCTTGGCCTTTTAATTCACGTTTACCCCAGCCACTTTCAAGGGCCGCTTGACCGAGCATTAAGTGAGCAGGCACACCCGTAGCGCGGCTCGCTTCGGCGGCATGCTGTGCCATCCGTGTTTGAAACTCTGCGGCACTACCAGAGAGCGATTGCGTATTTAAGGGATTGTTGTTGGTTAATACAGGTTTTGTTATAGCTGAATTAGCCGCAGTTACAGTTGATTTGTTGCTACTTGGCGAGAGCGGATTGCTAATTATCGGGTTAGAAAAAGCGCCATAAGATGAGCCTGAATTTAAACTTGCACCAGCATTTGGCTGCACATCGCTTACTGCTTGTTCCATACTATTTGCGGCAATGTCAGTGCCTTTAGAGAGTTGTCTGGCGAGCACATCCGCAAGACCTAGCCCTTTTGAGGCTAGGTTGCTACTCAGTTGCTGATCAAGCATCGAAGTGAATGTACGGCTTTGTTCATTGTCAAACGGGCTGTCCTGCGAGGAGGCCTCGCGCATGCTTTTCAGCATCATGTTCATAAATATCGCCTCAAATTGCTTGGCAACGCCTTTAATTGCTTCAGGTGAATTTTCTTTGGCGGCTTGCTTCAGGTTGTTTAAACCATTCGCATCAAAAGCCACTTTGCCAGATAAATCAGCACTATTCATCATCACAAATTCTCGCTATTTAGCATGATTAGATGACCTCTAAGTCAGCACGCAATGAGCCGGCTGCCTTCATGGCTTGCAAGATGGCCAGTAAGTCCTGCGGTGTTGCACCAATTGCGTTAAGTGCTTTTACAACGTCCGACAGATTGGTGCCGCTATTCAGTTTTAATACCTTGCCTGGTTCTTTATTTATTTCAATTTGTGAGCGTGCGGTTGATACCGTTTGTCCACTTGAGAGTGCGCCTGGCTGACTAATGACAGGGTCAGTATTGATAACGACCGTGAGGTTGCCGTGTGATACCGCGCAGTTTTCGAGTGTGACGGCTTGGTTCATCACCACAGAACCGGTACGTGCATTTAAAATAACTTTAGCATTGGTGGCGGCAGGGGCTACATTAATGGCTTCCAGTGCGGCTAAGAAACTAACGCGACTGCTATCGGCTGGCGCTTGCACGCGAATAACACGGCCATCTTGAGCATTGGCCGTATTAGCACCGAAGCGGCGATTAATAGCGTCTACCACTAAGGTTGCAGTTGAAAAGTCAGACTCTTTTAACTCTAAATTAACACCATCGGTTTGACTGATGGTGTTTGGAATCGTACGTTCTACCGTTGCTCCATCGGAGATGCGACCGACGCTGAGGTGATTGATCTGTGTTTGGCTACCATTGGCCGCAGCACCGACGCCCCCCACCACCAAGTTGCCTTGTGCCATGGCGTAAATCTGACCGTCTGCACCTTTTAACGGTGTCATTAGCAGGGTGCCACCACGCAGACTTTTTGCGCTACCCATGGATGAAACCGTCACATCTAAGGTTTGTCCAGGCTGGGCAAACGCTGGCAAAGTGCCAGTGATAATCACTGAAGCCACGTTTTTCATTTGCACACTAGTGCCTGCTGGCAAGTTAACCCCCATTTGCTGCATCATGTTAATCATGCTTTGAACGGTATACGGTGTTTGGTCGCCCGTGCCGTCTAGTCCCACTACTAAGCCATAACCCATGAGTTGGTTGCTTCTTACGCCTTGAATCGTCGCTAAATCTTTTAGTCGCTCCGCGTGAGCAGGTTGAATAAACATTAAGCCACAAAAAAAGGCTAGGCAAGCCATATCCAAACAATTTTTTGGTTTAATTTTTGATGCTAATTTTGCAAAACCGTTTGTCATATCAACCTTTACAGTGTGGCAATGCTTAAGAAAAAGCGTGCCAATAGTGACGCCACGCCAGCGGCATCAATTTTAGTGTTGGTTCTATATTCAATGCGTGCATCTGCTACTTTGTTGGACGGTACAAAGTTACCAACGGTAATGCTGTCTGGGTTGATTACGCCAGAGAAGCGCACAAACTCAGTGCCTTTATCTAAGGAAACCTGTTTTTCGCCGCCCACTACTAAATAGCCGTTGGCTAAAACTTCAACTACCGTTACCGTAATTGCGCCAGTAAATACATTGCTGGCTTTTTCATCGGCTTTATCTTTATAAGAGAGTGCTGAACTGCCAGAAACCGCAGTCTTAGGCATCGGTTTGCCAAATAAACTAGTGATTACGCCTTCGGCTTTTCCATCTTTACTGGCAGAACTTTCACCAGCTTTGGTGGCTGAGGTATTTTCTACAATATTGATGGTGACAATGTCGCCGACAAAGCGTGGACGTCTGTCTTCAAACAAAGGGCGATAAGCTGCGGAATTAAATATTGCACCACTATTGGCTTTAACCGGCGTTGTGGCTTGTGGCTTAGCGGTCATGGGTTGTTTAACAATGGTATCGGGAGTAATGGCACAGCCAGTAGCCAATAAGCTTATGGCAATCAGTAAGCTAATTTGCGCATAAACACGCGCCAATATTCGTTTGGCAAAGGCTATTTTTACGGTTCTATGATGGAGAATGTTTAACATAATCGACTCAATATTGAGAGTATAAATTGTGAGTATTAAAAAATTACATCTGAGTTAATTTTTGCAACATCTGGTCGGATGTTGTAATCGCTTTACTGTTAATTTCATATGCGCGTTGGGTTTGAATCATGTTCACCAACTCTTCCACTACGTTAACGTTAGACGTTTCCACATAACCCTGAGTTAACAAACCAGCACCATTGGTGCCAGGTGTGTTCACAGTGGCATTGCCAGAAGCTGTTGTTTCTACGTAAAGGTTTTCACCTTTTGCCTGTAATCCGGCGGTATTGATAAAGGTTGAAAGTTGCAAAGTGCCGACCTGTGTTGCAGCAACAGAGCCTGCCACAGTTACTGACACTGTGCCATCGCGAGCTATCGTTAGGCTTTGCGCTGTGGCTGGAATAGTAATGGCAGGTTGAACTGCAAAGCCGCTCGAAGTAACGAGCTGGCCTTGGCTGTCCACTTGGAAAGAGCCATCGCGTGTGTAGGCGGTTGTGCCATCTGGTAGTAAAACCTGAAAGAACCCTGCACCCTGAATCGCCACATCTTTATCGTTACTGGTGGCTTGCAGATTACCTTGGCTGAAAATCCGTTCTGTCGCAACGGGTCTAACCCCTGTACCTAATTGTAAACCAGAAGGCAACTGTGTTTGTTGTGAGCTTTGCGCGCCAGGCTGACGGATGTTTTGATAGAGTAAGTCTTCAAATACCGCGCGTGAGCGCTTAAAGCCATTGGTGCTGACGTTAGCCAAGTTGTTGGCAATCACGTCCATTTGTGTTTGTTGGGCATCAAGGCCAGTTTTTGAAATCCAGAGTGAGCGTATCATTTTAATTTCCCTTTTAGCAAAACTTGCCAGCGGAGCTGGGTTAGTTGTGCTTATCAGTTTATCGTGTGCAAAAATCAGCCATTTGCTTGAATTATCGAAATGCTGATTGATTTAATCTAATCCTATAAATCAATATTAACTCAGACAACATCAACTCAAACTGAGGAGTTGAGCGGCTTTATTAGCGTTATTCTCAGCGCTTTGCATCAATTTCATTTGCATTTCGAATTGTCTGGCCAGGCTAATCATCGTCACCATGGCATCCACCACGTTGACATTGCTGCTTTCCAAAGCGCCGCTGACCACATGCACGTTGGCATCAACTTCAGCAGGGGTGCCGTTTTTAGTGGTGAACAAACCGTCTTCTGCCCGCACTAAATCTGCCTCTGGCGGGTTCACCAATTTTAAACGGCCTAATACATTGGTTGGGCCAGGTTTGGCGCCATTGGCAACGGTTGAAACCGTCCCGTCTTTTGCAATTGAGACGGCTACATCTGGCGGAATGCTAATAGGCCCGCCATCACCTAATATAGTTAATCCATTGGCGGTCTGTAACACGCCGTTTTCACTTACTTTGAGAGAGCCGTTGCGGGTGTAGCCTTCAGAGCCATCGGAACGCTGCACGGACAACCAACCTTTACCTTGAATCGCCACATCTAACTCGCGGTTGGTTGATTGAATCGCGCCAGCATTAAAGTCTGCACCTACGGTTGAGTCCACCACAAAGGCGCGCGTGGGCAAACCATTGCTGATCACAGGCACTGCCCGAAACGAGTCCACTTGAGCCTTAAAACCCGTCGAAGTGACATTGGCTAGGTTATGGGCGGTGGTGGCCTGTTGTTCCAGTATGTGCTTAGCGCCTGTCATGGCGGTATAAATCATGCGATCCATCGCGGCTCTCCTAAATTTTTAGATGCTATTAACGAAGGTTAACCAGTGTTTGTAGCACTTGATCTTGCGTTTTAATGGTTTGGGCATTGGCCTGATATACACGTTGTGCCGTAATCATATTGACCAATTCTGCCGTCAGATCTACGTTTGAATCTTCAACCGATGATGCTTGTAAAACGCCTAAAGATCCAGTATTCGGCGTGCCTACCAACGCAGGGCCAGATGTCGCGCTCTCAGACCAGGCATTACCGCCTAAAGATTGCAAACCATTGGGATTGGTAAAGTTTGCCAATACTAATTGCCCCAATGTTTTTGATTGGCCATTCGTGTAACGTCCAACAATCGTGCCATCGGCGCCCGTATTAAAGCCTGCTAAGCGGCCCGAGGTGAAGCCATCTTGCGTTAAACTATTTACGCTGAAGTTAGAGCCAAACTGCGTGCTACCAGAATAATCTAAAGTCATTGGTACGGGCGTGGTTGCACCAGTAGTTACAGGAAACGAAACTAAGGGTAATGATGCAGGCGCAGGGCCAGTGACTGCGCTAGTCACAGTTGGCGAAGTTCCAGTACCAGTAAATGTCATTGTGGCGGTTGGCGTTGGCATCGTCGTTGTTAACGTGCCATCTGCTGTTGTAAAGACACTCCAAGCACCAGGAGCTGTTTTTACGAAGAAGCTTTGCAAGGTGTGGGCATTGCCTAAGCTATCAAACGCAGTAATTGCGGTTGAGTTATGATAAGTTGTCGGGTCAGCAGGATTGAATAAGGCGGCGGATAATGGGGTGTTGCGTGAATCAAGATTGATTAATCCGGTCACCGCGGCGGTGGCAGAAGGTTGCAAATCGGATGTGTTGATATTCAGCTCCGCAGGTGCACCTGTCGATAGCGTGCCACTAGCGTCGGCAGCATAGCCAGTCAAACGTTTATTAGAAGCATCGACAATATAACCAAATTTATCCATTTGGAATTGGCCATTGCGTGAATAGGTAATCGCGCCATTGTTACTCATGCGGAAAAAGCCGCCGCCGTTAATGGCGATATCCAACGAGTTATTGGTGCTGGTGATGTTACCTTGCGTGAATTGCTGGGCAACGTTAGACAGTTTGGTACCAATACCAATTTGTGTTGCACCACCGCCTGTCAATGAATTGGCAAATACATCGGCAAACTCAGCACGCGATTGCTTAAAGCCTACCGTGTTGGCGTTGGATACGTTATTGCCAATCACCTCTAGTTGTTTTGATGCTGCATTTAAACCGCTTAAACCTTGTTGAAAACTCATGGTGTTCTCCTGTTGTTTCTATTGATGTTGTTTCTATTGAATAGTGTTGATTGATGCAAATTCTAAGATTATAAAAATTAGAAAATCTCTTTTACATCACTGGTGCTCACGCTGGCTAAGTTACTTAAATTAAGTTTCACTCCGCTCGCGCCGTTTGACACACTCATGACTTCGGCATAATTCAAACCCTCTGCGGCAGCGCTTTTGCCAGAAATAGTTGCACTGACAGTGAATTTATAACTGCCGGTCTTTGCTACTGAGCCATCCTCGGCAAAGCCATCCCAATTCAATGGAATACTGCCTGCCTGCTGTGCCCCGAGGTTCAATGTTCGGATAGTTGCGCCTGCTGTATCTTGAATGGTGACGCTCAGTTTATCTGCGCCAATCGGTAGATCGACGCCAAAATAGCCGCCTGTACCAGAAGTGCTAACGGCATTGCCCGGCACTAACACGTTATGACCAATCATGTTGGCGGCTTGATACGATTGCCCCGTTTGTACGCTACCAATGAGCGACTCCACCGTGTTGTTCAATTTGTCGATGCCGGTAACTGTTGAGAGCTGTGCCATTTGGCTAGTGACTTGCGCATTGTCCATCGGGTTTAATGGATCTTGATTTTTCATTTGCGTCACAAGTAAAGTCATGAATCGATCTTGCGTTTCATTCACTTTAGCCGTGCTTGAATTTTTTTTGCCATTTACGCTATCCAACAGCGCTTGTGAGGCTGCGTTAGCGGTGCTTTGTACTGAGGTGGCCATGTTATTTACCTTTACTTTTTAAATTTGAAAATCAACTTACTGTTGTAACTTTATTTATAGGTCAACTTATTGTTGACCTATGGTCAACGTTTTAAGTAGCATGGTTTTAGCGGCGTTCATGGTTTCTACGTTGTTTTGGTAGGCACGTGAGGCAGAAATCATGTTCACCATTTCTTCGGTTACATTGACATTTGGCATGGTGACGTAGCCTTTTTCATTGGCGAGCGGGTGTTTGGGGTCATACACCACTTTCGCGGGGGATGTGTCTTCCACAACCTTCAGTACTTTCACGCCGCTGGCGTCTTGTGAGGCTGTCGGAGTGGCGCTAAATACTACCTGCTTGGCTTTATAGGGCGTGCCGTTAGCGCTGGTTGCACTGTCTGCATTGGCTAAGTTACTGGCAACCGTGTTTAAGCGCTGTGCTTGCGCACTCATGGCAGAACCAGAAATATTGAATACATTAAATAATGACATTTTTCTCTCCTATCCAAATATCGGATTATTGACCTTGTATGGCGGCAAGCATTTTTTTGAGCTGGGCGTTAATCAGCGTTAAACTGGCCTCATAGCGAATCGCATTGTCTGCAAACTGGTTACGTTCTACATCCATATCCACCGTGTTGCCATCTACGCTACCTTGTATAATCGGTCGGAACATGGCAGAACCTGGTGCGCCACTTGAGATGCTGGAATTGGTCGGCAAGCTATCTAAATGCAATGCCGATGTTTTACTGGCTTTAAAGGCTTCAGTATTGATGCCTGCAGTAGCACTTTGCATGGCGCTTTTAAAATCAATGTCACGCGCTTTGTAATTGGGCGTGTCGGCATTGGCAATATTCGCCGCGATTAACTCCTGGCGCTGACCGCGCACCCTGAGTGCGTTTTGGTGAAAACTCAAAGCTTCGTCTAATCTATTCATTTTCAAATTCCTTTACTAACAGCTTGTGATTTTTTTAAGCAACTTTAAAAAAACGTCTAAAAACCGCCTAAAGAAATGCCACTTTTTGCCGATAACATTTATGGATGCAAGTCTAGAGTTAAAAGGATCAGATTGATTGTGAAAGTAAAAGGGTAAAACTAGCCCTTTTCTTAGTTTTACTTGTCGGTTGAATCCGTAGAATACCTAATTGAGTTTTTACCATTTGGAATGGAGTTCAATATGGACGATGAAGGCGGGCATTTTAAAATTAACATAGAAGCATTGTTATTTATGCTGGCGTGCCTATTGTTGACGTCAATATGTTTGGCAGAGCCTATGCCAGTTGCAAAACAAATTGTAGCAACGCTTGAAAAGCCAAACCTAAATCAGAATTTGGCCAGTGTAAAAATTAAGATTAATGAATTTTTAGAAACGCAAGCGATTGGTTATCCAGGCAAAGTAAAAGTACAAGTAGGCGCAATTGACCAGAATTTAAAATTGGCACAATGTCCAGAGGTGCAAGTTTTTTTGCCAGCTGGCAGCCGTGCTTGGGGTAGGACTAGTGTCGGGGTGCGTTGTAACGCGCCCAATGTTTGGACGATTTACGTGCAAGCTACCGTAAATGTGATGGCGCAATATTTGGTGGCTGCCGCGCCATTGGCGCAAGGGCAGGTGGTGACAAGTCAGGATGTACTGTTTGAAAAAGGCGATTTAACGCAGTTGCCCGCAGGTGTTTTTACCGATCAAGCTCAAGTCATTGGACGCACTGTCAATATCTCGATGGGTGCAGGCAGTGTGCTAAGACAAGAGATGTTAAAGATTGCACCTGTGGTGCAACAGGGACAAGCGGTGATGGTTACTTCAAAAGGCACTGGCTTTAGTGTGTCAGCAGAAGGCTTGGCAATGGCTAAGGCCAATGAAGGACAAGTTGTGCAGGTAAAGGTTGCCAGCGGCCAAGTCGTAACGGGGATTGCCCGAAATGGTGGTCAGGTAGAAGTCGGGTTTTGAACGTGGTTTTTTAGATTATTCTCGTGAATAAAAACACAATCAATAAAAAACGCACAAAAGTATTAAAGTTCGCTTAAACTATGCCGATATAAGCAATATGGATGCGTTTATTAAGCATAGAAATTTAGCGAAAAAGGATGAAATATCATGAAAATCAATGACTCAATCAAGAATTCAGCAGGACTTGGTGTTGATAAAGCAGGCGCGGGAAAAGCAGATTCTGCAGCGGCTAAAAAGGCGCAAGCAGAAGTAGCTTCTACTGGAGCCAAGGCGGTTGAGAACGTGACCTTATCGCCCTTGTCTGCACAATTAAAGTCGTTAGAGCAAAAAGTAGCTTCTAGCAGTGCTTTTGATGTGCAAAAGGTCGATGCGATTAAATCCGCTATTGCCAGCGGCCAATTTAAAGTGGATGCCGAAAAAGTGGCCGATGGCCTGATTTCTTCAGTAAAAGATTTGTTGACCACCCAAAAACCATGAGGACAATATGAACATGACGACTTCTAAGCAAGCCATCTCTTTTGAGCAAGATGCAAAATTGGTGAACAGTCTGCTGGAACTACTTACGCGCGAGCAATCGAGCTTGGTGGTAGTGGATGTCGATGGAATAGAAGCGTTAATGGAAGAAAAGTCCGAGTTATTGCAACGCATTAACCTTGCTGCAAAAAGTCGTTATTCAGCCTTAGCGGTCAGTGGTTTTGAGTCAAATGAATCTGGCATGACCGCTTGGTTAAAAAGCCAATCCTACCCCGCCCTAAATGCCGCTTGGGAAAAGTTTCAAAAATCTATCCTGCAAGCTAAAGAAATGAACCGCTTAAACGGCATTTTAATTGGCAAGCATTTCAACCGCAACCAGCAATTACTCAATCATCTGCAAGGCAATAGCAGCGCGGGTGCTGTTTATAGTAAGAGTGGTCAAGCAAAATCCAACGCTACTTCACGTTCATCTTTAACCGCCTAGCTGTTTTCATAAAACAATTTATGGTATCTTAATGGCATCAAGCTTATTGCTGCCTAGACGTATGAGCCAATTTATATTTCGTGTTGACTAACTTTAAAAAAAGTAGCACGATGGCGCCTATATGTTCAAAAATAATGAACTAGATATATAAAAATATACTAAAGGGGCGTGTCCAGTGACGTGGGCATGTTAAAGCCAGTGGGGATACATTCTTTTTGTTTTAGTTTTCAACTAAAAGCGCAGTCACCATTGTCTCAATTGCTCTGTTGGGGCATGATTTCCCGTGAGTTGTTGAATAGTAATTCACACGCCAATTCAGTTTTAATCAGCAATTTCATTTCTAGCCAACGTCAATGAAAAATCAGAATCAACAATTAGCACTCCTTTCTAACCAGTTAGCATACTTGCTCAAAGCCAATAATGGTGCGCTGATTAGCAGTGTGATTCTCGCTTCTATCTTGGCTTACATGATGCGTGATGCGGTTCCGCTGACCCTGATTTTCTCTTGGTGGGCTTTGCTGATTGTGGTAACAATTGGCCGAATGCTGGTTCTGTTTCGATACAAACGCCAGCCAGTGCATGATATTGCATCACTACAAGCCCGTTTGAAAGTTTTCCGTTTTGGTGTTTTGATTGGTGGTTTGCTCTGGGGCTTAGCAGGGTTGCTGATGTTCCCTGAAATCAATAGCGAGCATCGAATTTTTCTGATATTCACCTTGGTTGGCATCTCAAGTGGTGTGGTGATATCTTACGGCGTTGATCGATTTAGTGCGGCCCTCTTTGCTTTACCCATCATTCTGCCCTTAATCATTCTGCTGTTAATGAGTGGCGATGCCTTCTCCTTAGCAATGGGCTTGGTTGGTATTGTCTATCTTGCTTATCTTTATGTCAGTGTATCGCAATCGAATAAAAGTTTATTCGAGAACTTTAATCTGCAGTTTCAAGCGAATGAACGCGAAAAACTCATCGCATCGAATGCGGTAATGCATCAAACCATACTCGATCGAGCAATGAATGGCTTCTGGTTAACCGATTTTCAAGGGAAGTTATTACAAGTTAACGAAGCTTACTGCCGGATGAGTGGTTATAGCCAGCAAGAGTTACTTGAACTGCACGTGCATGATTTAGATGCGAACGAATCCTCTGAAGTAAATGTTAGGCATAAGGATGACATTCTAAGTCAGGGTGAAGGTCGCTTTGAAACCGTGCATAAACGCAAAGATGGCAGTATGTTTGAAGTAGAAGTAAGCGCACAGTTTAGTGCTGCCGATGGTGGGCAGTTTGTGGTTTTTATACAAGATATTACTGAGCGTAAAAAACTGCAAACGGTGCAGGAGGATGAGCAACTTAGACTTAAGAAAATTGCGAGTCGCTTAAGTGGTGTTGTGTATGAATTTAGGCTACGCCCTGATGGAAGTGCTTGCTTTCCATACGCGAGTGAGGCTATCAAGCAAATATATCGAGTAAGCCCTGAAGAAGTACGCGAAGATGCTTCTAAAGTATTCGATATACTTCATCCTGACGATTACGACAAAGTCGCGAAGTCAATTCAAGAATCAGCAAAAAATCTAAGCCCATGGAGCCTAGAGTATCGCGTGAAATTTGCTGATGAAAGCGTGCATTGGCTACATGGAAATGCATTGCCAGAACAAGAGTCAAGCGGCGCAATACTTTGGCATGGTTATATTACGGATATTACCGAGCGCAAGCAGATTGAACAGGACTTAGTTGATAGTGAATATCGCTGGAAGTTCGCGATTGAAGGCTCTGGAGACGGTGTATGGGATTGGAATATTAAGACTGATCAGGTTAAGTTTTCCAAACGCTGGAAAGAAATGTTGGGATATGCTGAAAATGATGATTTAGAAACCGGTAAGGCTTGGGTAAATCTGATACATCCCGATGATCAGACACGGGTAGCCGAGACTCTTCAATCTTACTTGGACGGCAAATCTCCAAGTTACGTGGTTGAATTTCGCATGCAGTGTAAGGATCAAAGTTATAAGTGGATTCTTGCCCGTGGATTGGTGGTGAGTCAGAGCGAAGATGGTAAGCCGTCACGCATGCTCGGTACACATACTGATATTACCCAACGTAAACAATCGGAAATTGAACTTAGCATCGCCGCGACTGCTTTTGAATCGCAAGAAAGCATTATGATTTGCGATGCAAATAAGGTAATGGTACGTGTGAATGATGCCTTTATTAAAACTACGGGTTATAGCGCTCAGGAAGCGATTGGTAAAACTCCCTCAATATTGAGTTCTGGCCGTCACGATGGCGCATTTTATAAAGCGATGTGGGAGATTATTAATAGCACAGGAAAATGGAGCGGCGAAGTTTGGAATAAGCGTAAGAATGGTGAAATTTATCCAGAACAACTTACTATTAGTACAGTGAAAGATGCCAATGGAGAAGTGGCATATTATCTAGGCTCTGTGGTTGATATTACTGAGCGCGAGAAAACAGAACAAGAGTTAATTGAAAGTGAGTATCGCTGGAAGTTTGCGATTGAGGGGGCTGGTGACGGGGTGTGGGATGTTAATGTGCAGACCAATGAAGCTAAGTATTCTAAACGTTGGGCACAAATGCTGGGTTATGAGGAAGACGATATTCTACCAAGCCGAGAAGAGTGGATAAGTCGACTCCACCCCGAAGACAAAGACCGAGTGCTGAATGCTGGGCAAGATTATCTGGATGGGAAAGCCAATAGTTATGTTGTCGAATATCGCCTGAAGTGCAAAGACGAAAGTTATAAGTGGATGCTGAGTCGCGGTATGGTGGTTAGCCATAGCGAAGACGGAAAAGCACTGCGTATGATTGGTACGCAAGAGGACATTACCGAGCGCAAACTCGCCGAAGAAAAATTAAAACGCATGCAAGTTGAACTAATGGAATCGCATGAACGTTATGTAGACTTGTATGAATTTGCGCCGATTGGCTATTTGTCAGTCAATCAGCATGGCATGATTGCTGAAGTGAATTGGAAGGTGACTGCGCTACTTGGCTTGCCACGCAAACAGATTAATCAGCATCGCATGGAGCAATTTATCGCTGAAGATGATAAGGGCCGTTGGCGCCGTCAGTTTGCCATTATGAAAGAACTGCAAGGTGGCGAGGAATTGAGCTTAGATCTGAATATGATGAACGATGACGGCACTACGTTTAATGCCAGCCTGCATTGTCTGCGAATGGATGACGATGAAGATCAGCCCATTCTACGCATCACCATTGAAGATGTAACTCAGCTTAGACAAGCGGAACTTGCCTCAAAAATACGAGAAGGTTACCAGCGTTCGCTGCTAGACAATTTCCCCTTCATGGTTTGGCTGAAAGACAATAAACATCGCTACCTTGCGGTCAATCAGGCTTTTGCTAATGCCAGTGGTTTTGCATCCGAGGAGTTGCTACGCGGTAAATCAGATTTAGAAGTCTGGCCGAGAGAATTAGCAAAAAAATACCGTGAGGATGATATTGCCGTTATTAATGATGGGCAACCAAAGGCTGCTGAAGAGATGATACAAATCAATGGTCAGTCCGTCTGGTTTGAAACTTATAAATCGCCTGTCACAATTGATGGTCAAGTAGTTGGTACGGTTGGTTTTGCACGCGACATTAATCTACGTAAACGGTTTGAAATGTTTGAGCAGTTCCGCAGTCACATTCTTGGTTTATTGATTGAAGATATTAAGCTAGATCAGATATTGGAAGAAGTTGTGCTGGGCGTGGAAAAATGTAACCCTGGAATGATTTGTAGCATTCTTATGCTGGATTTGGATGGCAGGCATTTGGTGAATATAGTCGCACCAAATTTACCGCCTTTCTATAATGCAGCTATTGATGGTATTGAAATTGGTTTGGGCGTCGGCTCTTGTGGCACTGCGGCGTTTACAGGAGAGCGAGTGATTGTAGAAGATATCGCCACACATCCGTATTGGGAAAATTACAAAGAGCTTGCGCTAAGCTCTGGCTTGGCCGCTTGTTGGTCTGAGCCTATTTTGGCTTCCAGCGGAAAAGTGCTCGGTACTTTTGCAATTTATCATCAAGAACCGCACGCCCCGAGTGATGCAGACATAAAAATGATTGCGCAAATTGCTAATCTGGCCAGCATCGCGATTGAACGTAAAAATGCAGAAGATGATCTTCGCATTGCCTCCATTGCGTTTGAATCGCAAGAAGGCATGATGGTGACAGACGCTAAAAACATTATTTTAAAAGTGAATAAAGCTTTCTGTGATATTACTGGCTATACAGTAGAAGAGGCCATCGGCCACACGCCGCGTTTGCTGAGTTCTAGTCAGCATACCGAAGGTTTTTATGATGCACTATGGGAATGTGTACATGCCACGGGGCATTGGGCCGGTGAAGTGTATAACCGCCGTAAAAATGGCGAGGTATTCCCGCAACATTTAACGGTAACCGTTGTAAAAGATGCTTACGGTGTTGTGACTAACCATGTGGCGACTTTAACCGACATCACCATGAATAAAGCCGCAGCGGAAGAAATTAAGCATCTGGCGTTTTACGATTCCCTCACAGGCTTGCCGAATCGACGTTTGATGGTGGATAGGCTTAACCAGGCCTTAGTGTTTAGTAACCGAACTGGGCGCGATGGGGCGGTGCTATTTTTGGACCTTGACCATTTTAAAACGCTGAATGATTCCTTGGGCCACGATGTAGGCGACTTGCTGCTACAGCAAGTGGCTGAACGTTTATCAGCCTGTGTACGTGAGGGTGATACTGTTGCGCGTTTAGGTGGCGATGAATATGTAGTGTTGCTAGAAGACTTAAGTGAAGTGGCGACTGAGGCGGCCGCCCAGGTTGAGTTGATTGGCGAAAAAATTCTGGCTTCGCTTAATGCGGCCTATCAGCTTGGTCAGCACGAATATCATTGCACGCCAAGCGTAGGCGTGGCGCTGTTCAGCAATCATAATCAATCGCAAGAAGAGCTCTTGAAACATGCAGATATCGCCATGTATCAGGCCAAAAAAGCCGGTAGAAATACCATACGATTCTTTGATCCAAAAATGCAGGAAGTGATTAATACGCGGGTGGACCTTGAGCGCGAATTGCGCAAAGCGTTAGAAAAACATCAACTTCATTTGTATTATCAAATTCAGGTCGACGTTTCGGGCCGTGCGATGGGTGCAGAAGCGCTAATTCGCTGGTTGCATCCTGAGCATGGTTTGGTTTCGCCCTTCCACTTTATTCCATTAGCTGAAGAAACAGGTTTGATATTGCCGATTGGTCAGTGGGTGTTGGAAACCGCTTGCGCTCAGCTAAAAAGTTGGGAAAAGCATGAACTCACACGTGATTTGACGCTATCAATTAACGTCAGCGCTAAGCAATTCCGTCAAGCCGATTTCGTAAACCAAGTACAAGAAGCCATTAAACGATACGCCATTAATCCGATGCGGCTAAAACTGGAACTTACAGAGAGCATGCTTTTGGATAACATTGAAGACACAGTCGCCACCATGAATAAATTGAAAGAGGTGGGAATTCGCTTCTCGCTTGATGATTTTGGTACAGGCTATTCTTCTTTACAATATCTCAAGCGTTTACCTTTGTATCAGCTCAAAATTGACCAGTCCTTTGTGCGCGATATCGCGGTCGATAGCAGTGATCAAGCGATTGTGCGTACCATCATTGCAATGGCGCATACGCTTAATTTAAACGTCATCGCCGAAGGTGTAGAAACCGAAGAGCAGCAAGGCTTATTGCTCAATAACGGCTGCACTCATTACCAAGGTTATTTCTTCGGCAGGCCTGTGCCGATTGAGCAGTTTGAAGTGCTATTAGCCAACGGCTGAAATTAGGTGCTGTCGGTTTAAGGCTTAAGCGTTTTAGGTGCTTCAGCTTGTGTGGCGGGGCTTTGAGGTGTTATTTCCAATCCAAAGCCTGTTTGATTTTGCGCTTCAGTCTGACCTTCGTACAGAATCATTATCGACACGCGACGGTTTTTGGCGCGTCCTTCTACGCTGACGTTCTCGGCAAGCGGTTGCGTTGAGCCAAAACCAAGCGCACTTAATCTTGCCTCAGCAATACCTGCATCGCTTAACATTCTCACTACGCTACTAGCGCGTACCGCAGAGAGTTCCCAGTTTGAGAAAAAAGTCTCGTTGTGAATGGCGATATTATCGGTATGCCCTTCTACTTGTATCAAGCGTTCATTGTCTTTAATCAATGTGGCTACTTCATTCAGCACGCCAGAGGCTGCTGACGCTAAATCAGCCGAACCTGGGCTAAATAACAGACTGTCGTTGATGTCGATACGAATGCCGCGATTATTTTGCATCACGCGTACTTTATTCTCGTTAATCAATGGTGCGAGTTTGTTTGAGATATCAACCGCCATGCGTGTCATGGCTTCACGCTCGCGGCGCATTTTCTCGTTGTAAAGGTGCGTTAGCGGTAAGGGTTTAACAACGGAGTAGGGTTGCCCTTTGAGTTTGTTGTTCGCACCTGAAATGGGCTTACTGTTGATTTTGATTGGGCTTGAAATGCTGCCACCAGTAAACGCGTTGCCCATGGAAGACATTAGCTCATTGTATTTACCCTGATTGACCGAGGAAATGGAATACATCACCACAAAAAATGCAAAGAGCAGGGTGATGAAATCGGCGTAAGAAACCAGCCAGCGGTCTGTGCTTTCTTCGTCATCGTCAAGGGGCGGTCTTCTAATCATACGAGTTCTAAAATGGAAATTTGATTAGCGAAGGTAAGCCAACAGACGTTCTTCAACGATTCTGGGATGATCGCCACTGGCAATCGAGACCCAGGCATTTAATAGCATTTCACGACGCATCATTTCATGTTGTATTAATGCTTTAAGTTTATTGGAAATAGGCAAGAACACTAAATTAGCTAAACCCACGCCATAGATGGTGGCAACAAACGCCACGGCAATGCCGCTACCCAGTTTGCTTGGGTCAGAAAGGTTTTCCATCACATGAATCAAACCGAGTACCGCACCTAAAATGCCAACGGTAGGCGCATAGCCGCCAGCGGCATTCCATATTTTTGCAGCATTGCGTTGTTGAATTTCGTAAAAATGCATATCAATCGCCATGACTTGGCGTAACTTGTCTGGCGGTGTGCCGTCAATCATCAGCCTTAAGCCTTTTTGGATGAAAGGTTCAGTCTCTTTTTTCATGTACGGCTCTAACATGAAAATACCTTCTTTGCGGGCAAAGTGGCTCCATTGGTTAATGCGTTTGGCGAGTTCCTGCCTGTCATCGATAGGTGGAGAAAATACTTGGCGCACAAAAAGCAGCCCAGCAATAAAGTTTTTGGTATTGGTTTGCACTAATACCGCACCAAAGGTGCCGCACATCACAATTAAAAAGGCCGCAGGCTGAATCAGCGAGCCAATTTGCCCGCCTTCCACTGCTTGGCCGACTAATATGCCGATTAAGGCAAGGGCTAAGCCACCTAAGCTACTCCAGTCCATGATCTCTCTTTTAAATTCGCGCGTAATCTTGCCACAGCCTGGCTATGTAATTGGCATACACGTGATTCAGAAACATTCATCACCGCACCAATTTCTTTTAAATTTAGTTCCTGCTCGTAATAAAGCCCCATCAGTATTTTTTCACGTTCAGGCAGGGAGGTAATGGCATCGACTAGCGCTTCACGGAAGTCACCATCGAGTAGCACTTTAATGGGATCGCCACTGTCGCTATCGGTATTAAAACGGTCAAGAAAGTGTTCACCATTTTCAGATTCATGAAAATCTTCATAATAAATGAGCTGATGGCCGCCGCTGTCACCCAACATTTCGTAATAATCATCGAGTGATAATTGTAATTTTTTTGCCACTTCGCTTTCTGTTGGCGGTTTACCGAGTTGTTGTTCAAGCTGGCTGATGGCACTTTCTACGTCGCGCATGTTCTTACGCACACTGCGTGGAAGCCAATCAGCACTGCGCAATTCGTCCAACATCGCACCGCGAATTCTTTGCACCGCATAGGTTTCAAACTGTGCACCGTGGGTGTCTTCATAGCGATTAATCGCGTCTAGCAAACCCATCATGCCAGCTTGCACCAAATCATCCAGTTCTACACTAGGTGGCAGCTTGGCTTTAAGCTGATAAGCGAGTTTTTTTACCAATACGGCGTGTTTGTTCAACAGTTCGTCTTTTTGGTCTTTTTTTCCATAAACGGTATACATAGTGAACCTCTAAGCTAGATAAATGATGCCTGATTATTGGCGGCACTAAGTTCTTGTTTGCAATAAACGGGTTTGTAATCTAAACGTTCTGCCAGTTGTTTAAAGGCGCTAGAAGCAGCCGCCATCGGAAATGCATCAATTACCGAGCGACCAAGTTTGGCGGCACGGTTAAGGTGATCATCGTTAGGTATCGCACCAAAAAATTCCAGTTCAATTTGCATAAAACGTCTTGCCACTTGAGCAATGTTGTTAAAAACAATTTGCGCCTGCGCATCGCTTGCATCCTCAACCACAATGCCAAAAGCTCGTCGACCTAATTGGCTGCAAATTTGTTTAATTAAGGTGTAAGCCTGCTTGATGGATTCTGGACGACGTGTGAGCTGGACGATGATTTCACCTTGGTTAAGAATTTTTAAGGGCAATAGATTATTTTCATTGAGAGTTGCATCAACCAAAACAATTTCATACTGACGCGCGAGCTCACCAAAAATAGCATTCACTTGGCTGTTTAGCTTACTGTCTTGTGCAATATTGAATTGATTTTTCTGCATGAGCTTGCTTATGCTAAAGCCATGTGGAGTGCTGGCAATGGCCGCTTCTATTGAATGGCTTTCGTTGGCAACATCAAATAAGGATGGCAAATTATTTGCGTTATAGCTCGATTCACGGGAGTTTTCAGAAGCATGCACAATCAGTACATCGCTGCCATGGCAACATATAGTTGCGGCGAGGTTCGTCATCATGCGTGGCTGGTCATGGTTAGTTGCTGCGGAAATGATAGACACTACCCTAGGCTTTGGTGCCGCCATAATACGGCGTAAGCCTGCAGCTTGATCGTTTTGAAAATTAGACATGGCTCAACCCCGCTAATTGTGTTGTTAATGTATTGCCAACGGTGTTGCCCATGACAAACGGCAACTCATCTGCCAAGAACTGAAAAGCTTGATTGCAGTTTGCTTTAAGATTTAATGCATGCTGAATCAAATAGGCTTTATTGGCGAGATGGATATCTTCAGGCACACGTTGTCCATTCGCTACGTAGAATAATTTCAGTTTTTCCCGAATCACCACATCCAGGGCGTTACCTATGGTCGCGGCTTCGTCTAACTTGGTGATAATGCATCCATCTAAACCTTTGCCTTTATAGGCTTTAATCACGTCAGCCAGTGTTTCACCTGTGCTGGTTGCATTTAGACACAACAGTTTTTTAACCGGTAAATTGGTGCTTGAAAGCATGGCAATTTGCTCGGCTACCATGCGGTCGCGCTGGCTCACACCTACTGTATCAATCAGAATAGTGTGTTTGTTTTTAAGTTCATTGAGTGCAATTTTTAAGTCAGCTTCGTCTTTCACGGCGTGAACCATTACGCCAAGAATTTTGCCGTAGATTCGGAGTTGCTCGTGACCGCCAATACGATAAGCATCTGTGGTAATAATGCCTAAGTTTTGCGTGCCGTGCTTCATAACATAACGTGCCGCTAATTTTGCCGTGGTTGTGGTCTTGCCTACACCTGTTGGGCCAATCAAGGCAAAAATACCACCTTGGTCAAACACTTCAGTTTCATTTTCAATGGTGTTTAAGTTAATGCCGAGAATCGACTTAATCCAAGCGGTTGCTTTATCTTCCGCTAAGTTTTCAGGCATTTTTTCTGTGAGTTGTCTTGATAAAGCAGCGCTAAAACCAGCGGATAAAAGATTGCTCAATATTTTAGACTTTACCGGGTCGCGTTGCTGAATGTTGCCCCATGAAATAGCGGTGAGTTGCGATTCAATCACGCTACGCATATTGCGCATTTCGTTGAGCATTTCAGTGATTTGTGCACTTGTTTGTGGCTGACCAAGTTTTTCAGCCATGGCAGGGCGGCTTAATGAAGCACTGCTTGGTTTCACTTGGGGAGCTGCTGGTTTAGCTGCTACTTGCGGTTTATTCAGCGCTACGCTTCTTTTTTGTTCTGCACGTTTAATGATTTCGTCGTAATCATCCATCTCAGCTATAAACGGTTGTGTAGTAAATGGCTCTTCAAGACCGTTTTCTAGGAAGGTCGTATTTTCTAGGCTAGCATGGGAATCCGCCGCTTGTGCGCGATTATTCTTATGCAATAGCGAAAGCAGTGTTGGCGGGTCGATACTTTCCTCGCTCACTTTAAATGGGCGATTTTCATCTCTAGCCACCATGGCGTTCATGTCTTCTTCTCTGAAGGCCATGATTTCATTGCCGCCATTCATCGCTCGATTCGAGAGAATCACGGCATCGTCGCCTAACTCTTTTCGCACCATGCTCAGTGCTTCGCGTGAGTTTTTTCCGAAAAAACGTTTAATGTTCATGCTGAACCTCCAATAAGACTAGTGACACGTATGGTTTTTGAATCTGGTAATTCTTCGTGAGAAAGCACACGAAGATGTGGTATGGCGCGGCGTAAGAATTTTGATAACGCTGCACGTAATGGGGCTGAAACCAATAATACGGGCGTCATACCCATTTGTTCTTGCTGTTTTGCTGCTGCTTCGGCTTGTTTAGAAAGTGTTTCTGCCATGCCAGGTTCAATCGCAGAGCCAGTTGGACTGTTGCCTTGCATGGCTTGAGTTAACAAGCGCTCCAAGTTGCTGTCTAAAGTCATCACCGTAACTTCGTTGCCAGTGGGGAATAATTGCTGCACGATAGCGCGGCCAAGCTGAACACGCACAACGGCAGTCAACTCGCTGGTATCTTGTGTTTGCGTTGCATATTCCGATAGGGTTTCAACAATCGTGCGCATATCCCGAATATGCACGCCTTCAGCTAATAAGTTTTGCAACACTTTTTGTATCACAGCAAGTGACAATAATTTAGGGGTTAAGTCTTCTACCAATTTAGGTGCATCTTTGCTGATATGGTCTAGCAGTTGTTGCACTTCTTGGCGACCCAATAATTCACCTGCATGCAGCGAGATGATGTGGTTTAGATGCGTTGCAATCACAGTACCTGCGTCTACTACGGTATAGCCCATGTTTTGAGCTTCATCGCGCACGCTGCTATCAATCCACACCGCAGGCAAGCCAAATGCAGGGTCAGTCGTAGCAACACCAGCGAGTTGGCCGGATACCATGCCAGGGTCAATCGCCAAATATTGGCCATAATTAGACTCGCCGCTGGCAATTTCCACGCCTTTTAGGGTAATGCGGTAGTTAGAAGGTTTAAGTTCCAAGTTGTCGCGAATATGTACTGTTGGTGCTAAGAAACCAACTTCTTGGGCAAATTTCTTACGTAAACCTTTAATGCGTTTAAGTAAATCGCCACCTTGCGCTTTATCTACTAATGGAATTAAGCGATAGCCAACTTCAAGGCCAACCACATCCACAGGGGTAACGTCATCCCAGCTTGCTTCCTCAAGGTTAGAGATAACTTCCACTTTTTCCTCTACGATAGGCTCAGCTTCCGCCGATTTTTTCTGTTCAGCAATGATGTAAGCCATGCCAGCCAACAAGGCGGCGAGTAATAAGAATGCAAAGTGTGGCATACCAGGAATAGCGCCCATGCCGCCGATGATGCCCGCAGTCACATAAACCACTTTTGAGTTAGAGAATAATTGTGTGACTAACTGACCTCCAATATCTTCATTATTCGCAACACGAGAAACCACTACACCCGCGGCCACCGAGATAATGAGCGAAGGAATTTGTGCAACCAAACCATCACCAATTGCTAACATGGTGTAGTTTTTAACGGCATCGGCAAAGGCGAGATCATGTTGCACGATACCCACCACTAAACCACCAACGATATTGATGATAATCACCATAATGCCGGCAATCGCATCACCACGTACATATTTACTTGCACCGTCCATTGCGCCGTAGAATTCTGATTCCTGACCCACTTCTGCACGGCGACGGCGAGCTTCATCTTCGCCAATTAAACCAGCGTTTAAGTCTGCGTCAATCGCCATTTGTTTACCTGGCATCGCGTCTAAGGTAAAGCGTGCGCCAACTTCAGCGATACGGCCTGCACCTTTGGTTACTACGGTAAAGTTGATGATTGTCAGAATCACAAATACCACGATACCCACAGTGTAGTTGCCGCCAATCAAGAAGTGGCCAAAAGCTTCAATCACTTTACCTGCAGCATCAGGTCCATTGTGGCCTTCTGCCAATACTACTCGGGTAGACGCCACATTTAGCGATAAGCGCAACATGGTTGTCATCAGTAACACGGTTGGAAAGGCAATAAAATCAAGCGCTTTTCTAGTTTGCAAACCAATAAGCAAGACCATGATTGAAATGGCGATATTGAAGCTGAATAACACATCCAGAACAATGGCTGGCAATGGCAAAATCATCATTGCTAACAGCAATATAATGATTAGCGGCGCCGCTACATTGCGGCTACCTATTGTTTTCATCCAGCTTGGTAGATTAAGCGAGTTCATCAGGCGGGTACTCCAGCATCTAGATTATTTGCCGCTGGTAATAAACTGTGCGGATCTAATTCATCTGGCACAGGTACAGCTTTCGGCACTTCTGGTTGAAAGCCGCCAGCTTTTTTGAAAATGCGCATTTGAAATACATAAGCTAAAACTTCAGCGACAGCAGAATAAAGGGCTTCAGGGATTTCGCTACCAAGTTCAGTGTGGGCATACAGTGCACGCGCTAATTTAGGTGATTCCATAATAAGCACTTGATGTTCACCAGCAATTTCACGAATCTTCAAAGCAACAGCATCTGCACCCTTAGCAACCACTACTGGTGCGCGCATGCCTTCGTCCTGATATTTAATGGCGACGGCATAGTGGGTTGGGTTGGTAATCACTACATCGGCATTTGGAATCTCAGCCATCATTCTGCGTCTAGCCATTTCGCGTTGTTGCTGACGAATCTTGGCTTTGATTTCAGGATTACCTTCAGACTCTTTCGATTCTTGACGCACTTCTTCTTTGGTCATTTTTAGTTTTTGCGCGTATTGATAAAGTTGGTAGGGCACGTCAATGGCAGCAATCACTACTAAAGTGCTGACAATGGTTAAAAATCCCATCAGCATCAAATCACTGACTTGTGCAATGCCAGATTTCAGCGGCAATGAAGAAAGCGCCAGAATAGGCTCCATGTCATGAGATATAACAACGTAAGCCACAATTCCCACCAGCATGACTTTAGCGATAGATTTAATTAGCTCTACGGCGGCACTTTTTGAAACAATATTACCCAAGCCTTTTAATGGATTCAGACGGCCAAATTGTGGTAAAAACGCTTTACCACTGAAAACCCAACCGCCAATTATGATAGGCGATGCAATTGCCACAACCACTAGTACTAAGGCTAGTGGAGCGAATGCCAGTAATAAGTCATAGATAGAGTGGCTGATTCTCATTAGTAACACGATCGGGTCAAACGCCGCTTGGCGGTCAAAATGCAAGCCAGAACTCATGGTGGTCATTAGCGCTTGATTAAGATGGTCGCCCATCATTAAGATCGTCAAGCCAGTGGTGAAAAGCACAGTCACAGTGGCCAACTCGCGTGAGCGTGGCACATCACCTTCTTCGCGCGCTTTTTCAATGCGCTTGGAGGAAGCCTGTTCTGTTTTTTCTAAATCGCTGTCTTCAGCCATGACGATTCCCAATGTTTAGTTCAAATAGTTAATTCAATTGTTAATTAATGCAGATTAATTCGCGACTTCTTTTATTTACTGCATAGGATGAATTATGCGTTGCGATAGTGCGATTGTATCTTTGGAATAAAAGGGTGAAAGCGGCCCATTCTTTAAGTCGATGTGACTTTTTGACTCTAAAAAGCAAGCCAAAATTAGCATATTTATAATTATTTTTAATAATTAATTTATTTAAAGTCAATTACTTAAAAAATAAATGAAAATATTTTCAAATAAACCCTAAAGTTTTTTAAAGTGTGGCCGATAAAAACTTATTCGATGAAACCGAAAATGTTTTTTGTAGAAAAATTAAAGTATTTGAAAAATAGGCCATAAACAGTTTGAGTTGTTTGTATTGAAGTCAGCGAAATGCTGGCGCAGCTAGAGCTTAACGGTAAATTACTGTAAAACTTTAGAAAATTTTAGGATATTTATTTAAAATGAAATTACTGATATAAAGAAATTTTAGCAGCACTTAAAGTTGTAAGTGTTTGAAATATATAGCTTCTCATAGCCCATGTAGGTGTTTGTAAGACAAACACCTACATGGGTCTGTCCGCTTGTCTTACTAAAAATACCGACAAACCCTAATTGTTAACTGATGTTAAGAAGTTCAAAGTACAACCCATACGCGCAACACATTATTTACAACCGAAGTAAAAATGAATGGGGAAATAAAAATGAACGAATTTGAAATGATGTCAGAAATTAAAGATGCCAATTTGAACTACTTAATGTTGGCTCAACAATTAATCCGCTCAGATAAAGCCACTGCAATTTTCCGTTTGGGTATTAGCAAAGATATCGCAGATTTATTGGAAGGTTTAAGTAACTTGCAGTTATTAAAACTCAGCAGCACAAATATGATGCTAGCACGTTTCCGTTTTGATGACAGTGCAATTTTGGGAATGCTAACCAATTACACCAAAGATCGTGCACAAGCCCACTTGCATACTGCCGTGTTAATGGCAGGCCAAAATGCCGAAGCATTGGCCCACTAAATCAATATCAGCTTAATCGTAAGTTAAGGAGAATATAATGGAAAAGAAAAGCGTAGTAAATGAATCAGAACAAATTCAATTGGCAATCAAAATGATTAAATTAGGTGCAAGATTGCAATTGCTTGAAGCGCAAACAACATTATCACGTGAACGTTTGATTAAATTGTACAAAGAGTTAAAAGGCGTATCGCCACCAAAAGGTATGTTGCCATTCTCAACCGATTGGTTCTTAACCTGGCAGCCAAATATTCATTCATCTATTTTCTACAATATATACAAATTCATGGTGGACTATACCGATGAAAAAGGCATTCATGCCATCATTAAAGCCTACAGTTTGTACTTACAACAAGTTGAGCAAGAAGGCGAAGAAGAGCCCGTATTATCCATGACACGTGCTTGGACATTAGTGCGCTTTGTTGAAAGTAAAATGTTAAAACTACAAAACTGCAATTGCTGTGGTGGTAGCTTTATTGTCAACAGCTATGACTTGAATCATCAATATGTTTGTAACTTATGCCACGTGCCTTCACGTGCAGGCAAAACCAAAAAAGCCAAAGAATTGACTTATAAAGTAGTGGCGATGACGGCCTAATTGCAAAGGCTAAAAAGTAATAATATTTAAATGCTTACATGGTATTAGATGATGCAAGAAACCCTGAATAAATTGAGTTTAAACCAGACAAGGCAACAAGCGCAGTCGCTTCATTTAATTCAGTCTGAAAAGTTGGCAGTCAGTAAGCCATTCGATAAGCAGGGCATTGATAGGCAGGCAATCGAAGCAATTACAGCAAAAATACGAAAAAAAATTCGTATAGTACCCGCCGCAAAAGCTGTTTTGATACAAGGCGGGGCATTGATGACTGTGTTAGCAAGCACCCAAATGATGGGTTGGTTTGCAGCCAATTATATGGCAATTACCTTAAGCTTTTCAATTTTTAGTTTAGTGTTGATGCAAGCGTTTTTTGCTGCAACCTTGTCTAAATTCGCAGGCATGGCAAGTTGGTGGCGTTGGATACACCTAGCTTTTCCCCTCGCTGCATGGGCTTTATTGCAATGGCATGTGCCAAGTGAATTGTATTTAATAGGCTTCATTGTCAGCTTAAGTCTATTCTGGACGACGTTCCGCACACAAGTTCCCTTTTTTCCATCACGTCCAGTTGTCTGGCAGCAAGTAGCTAAAATTATTCCGCAAACACAAGTGGTACGGTTAGTTGACATTGGCAGTGGGCTGGGCGATATGTCGATGTACATCGCCAAGGCTAGGCCAGATAGCCAGATTGAAGGCATCGAGATTGCACCATTACCGTGGATAATCAGTATTGTCCGAGCCAAATTCCGCCGTTCGAAAGCTGTTTTTAAATTGGGCGATTATAATGCCCTGCAGTTTGCAAACTACGATGTAATTTTTGCCTATCTTTCCCCAGTCGCCATGCAGAATCTGTGGGAAAAGGCCAGTCAAGAAATGCTGCCAGGCAGCTTGCTGATCAGCCTTGAATTTGAAATACCAGGTATTCCCCCCACCATGCGTATTGCGGGAAATGAAAATTCACCTGCAATTTATGTGTGGAAAATCGCCTAACAAATTTACTGCCCCACTAGCGTTTCTTCCTTTCGAGAACGCTTTCTCCGTCCAATACAAATCCAACAGTAATTCATCTACACGCCTTATTTAAAGGCGTTTCTAGTAATTGGGTTAATTCAATCCTTGGATACAAAACACAATATAAGCCTAAAAACACGCCTTTATTCCACAGATTGATTTACACAAGCGATTGCTATTCTGTAAGCAATTATTAAACCCAATTATTAAACCAAAGTAATTTTTACCAAGTCTGGAGTGCTTAAATATGTTTGTCATTATTGGTTACGTTGTGATCTGCGGCACAATTTTTGGCGGCTATGCCATGGCAGGCGGCCATTTAGGCGGCTTGTGGCAACCGTTGGAAGTGCTAATGATTTTTGGTGGTGCTTTAGGTTCATTTATTGTAGGTAATGACAATAAAGCACTTAAAGCAACAGCCAAAACATTGCCTAGCATATTTAAAGGCTCCAAATTTACCAAAGCACTTTACTTGGATTTACTGGCCTTGCTATTCGAGATTCTTTCCAAAATTCGCAAAGACGGCATGATGTCGATTGAAAACGATGTGGAGAATCCAGAAGCCAGTCCGCTGTTCAGTAAATATCCAAAGTTACTGCACGATCATCACCTGACTGAGTTTATTACCGATTATTTACGCTTAATGGGTTCAGGCAACATGGATGCTTTTCAAATTGAAACTTTAATGGAAAGTGAAATCGAAACGCACCACATGGAAGGCCATGTGCCAGCGCATTGTATTGCTAAGTTGGGCGATGCTTTACCTGCCTTTGGTATCGTGGCTGCGGTGATGGGCGTAGTACATACCATGGAAAGTTTACATTTGCCACCTAACGAATTGGGCATTTTGATTGGTCATGCGCTGGTGGGTACCTTCCTGGGGATTTTGCTGGCTTATGGGTTTGTCGGTCCGCTTTCTGGCTTGTTAGAACAAAAGCTAGAAGAGAGCACCAAAATGTATAACACGGTAAAAGTCACCTTAATTTCCAGCCTCAATGGATATGCGCCAGCAATAGCGGTGGAATTTGGCCGCAAGATTCTTTATTCAACCGAGCGTCCAGGCTTTGCCGAGCTTGAAACGCACGTTAAACAAACCAAGAACAAATAGCAAATTGTTACGCAACGCAATGACTGAATACGGAGCATGTAATGGCTGAAGAACGCGTAAGACCGATTATCGTAAAGAAGATTAAAAAAGGCGGTGGTGGCCACCACGGCGGGGCTTGGAAGATTGCCTACGCCGACTTTGTGACCGCTATGATGGCCTTCTTCTTGCTGATGTGGTTGTTAGGCTCAACTTCAAAAGCACAAAAAGAAGGTATTTCGGATTACTTTAAAACACCATTAAAAGTGGCCATGATGGGCGGTACTTCGGTGGGTGCCAGTGATACCTTGATTAAAGGTGGTGGTGGTAAAGATTTTACTAAAAAGTCAGGCCAAGTAAAAAAAGTAGACGGCCCTGATGGTAAGAAAACCGCGATTGATGCTGAAACCGCCAAAAAAGCTTTAGAGAAAGAAGAAAAAGTTAAGTTAGAAGAGCTGAAAAATAAAATCGAGAAGGCGATTGAAGATAGTCCAAATTTGAGTAAGTTTAAAAACCAATTATTGCTGGATATTACCTCTGAAGGTTTACGCGTGCAGATTGTCGATGAACAAAATCGTGCCATGTTTAACTCTTCTAAAGCCGAGTTACAGCCTTATGCCAAGCAGATTTTGCAGGAACTTGGCCAGATGTTCAATGGTGTGACCAATAAAATCAGCTTGTCTGGTCATACCGACGCAACGCCATACCCTAATGGTGAAAAATCCTACAGCAATTGGGAGCTTTCTTCAGACCGGGCGAATGCCTCTCGGCGAGAACTGGTGGCAGGCGGTATGGATGAAACCAAATTACTGCGTGTAGTTGGCCTGTCGTCAGCTAGCTTGTTTAATAAAGAGAACCCGTTTGATGCAACCAATCGCCGCATCAGCATCATTATCATGAATAAGCAAGCCGAAGAAAATGCCTTAAAAGATGGTGCGTCTATTGATGTTCCAGCCGATTCTGCGGCTTCGGATGTAAGTAAGGCCATGCTTACGCCCTAAACAAGCGCTACCTGTTTAGGCCCAACTAGGCTTTTGTAAATTTAAGCAATAAAAGTAAAAAATAGAATTGATTAGTTTAACTGGTCGTATTCGCTAAATTGAAATGCAGCACTTTGGAACATGATTATGAACATGAAAACATTACCAACAACCGAATTAAGAAGCTTGCTCGCTGCGGTATCAGACCACGGCAAACAACATTTGGTGGAAGTAGAAGCCGATTTACTGCAAACCACCTTTTTGCTGAGCGAGGCAATCGAGAAGTTAGGTGCAAGCTTTATGGCGGTTCACGAAGCCGTTACCGAGCAACAGCAAGTGCTGAATGCCTTGTTAGAAGCGCACAAGTTTGATGTGGCCGAGACCAAAAAGCTGGAAGAGTTTAAGCAAAAGATTGGTCAAGAAGTAAATGCGGCGGTGACTGGCTTGCAGTTTCAAGACCTTACTAGCCAATTGCTCAACCGCACCATTCGGCGGGTAAATGGCTTAAAAGACTTGCTGCACGAGTTGGGTAACCACAGCAATGATATTGATCCAGACCACGAGCATGAAGAAATTGCCAAGTTTTTAGACGAAATGAGTCATAGCTTGCATGAAGGAAGCCGCACCTTGTCGGGCGGCTTAAGACGTTCCGTTGACCAGCAAAATATGACAACAGGCGACATTGACCTTTTTTAATATCGATTTTTGAAACTATTTACCAGTAATGGCTAAAAATAAAGCGATCGCAACCGTTAAGTAGTAGGTGATGACCGGAAAAGTATTGAAGTTTTTGAATTATTAACTATTAGTAAGTTTAACAACGAAAAGTGAGTGTATGAAATGGCAAAAACAATTCTAGCAGTAGATGACTCAGGTTCTCTTCGTCAGATGGTGGCATTTAGCTTAAAAGCCGCTGGTTACGATGTGGTGCAGGCGGTCGATGGTCAGGATGGCCTAGATAAAGCTAAGCAAAAGACTGTAGACCTCGTGTTGACAGACCAAAACATGCCAATCATGGATGGTTTGACGCTCATTAAAAATCTGCGTGAATTAGGTTCGTATCAAAAAGTGCCAATTTTGATGCTCACAACAGAATCTAGCGATGAAATGAAAGCAAAAGGCAAAGCCGCTGGTGCCAATGGTTGGTTGGTGAAACCGTTTGATCCAAAACGCTTGATTGAAGTAGTTCAGAAAGTCATCGGGTCGTAAAGATCACTCCTACAAAATAATAGTTGTCGGAAGAGTAAATAGATAAATGGAGTACAGCAATGACAATTGATATGAGTCAGTTTTACGAGGTCTTTTTTGATGAGGCAGAGGAGTTGCTCGCTGAAGCGGAGCGATTGTTGCTAGACATCGACATAGAAAATCCTGACGTTGAAGATTTAAACGCCATCTTTCGCGCCGCGCACTCCATCAAAGGTGGCGCTGCGACGTTTGGCTTTATGGACATGACCGAAATTACCCATGTGCTGGAAAATCTGCTGGATAAAATTCGTAAAAATGAAATGGCGCTGACCGCAGAACATGTGGACGCCTTTTTGGCTGCTAAAGATGTGCTGAAAATGGAAGTTGATGGTCATCGATTAGCTACCGAAGTGGATCAAGAGCAAGTGGCCGATGTGAAAATGATGCTGAAGTCACTCTCTGAAGCAGGTGGTTTAGTAGCTAAGCCAGCACCCGCTGCGTCAGTGGTTGAAGCAAAACCTGCCGAACCTGAAATTGCAAAACCAGTTATTGAAACGCCAGTCGTTGCACCGCAAGCTGCCGATGGCTTAACGCATTTTCATATATTCTTGCCTGAAATATCCGATAAAGATGCAAGTAATCTGCAAGAAGAATTGAGCTTATTAGGCGCAGTAGAAGCGACCAAGAATGCGCATGGGCGCCATGTGTTTGTCTTAGCCACTGACTCAACGCAAGACGACATTATTTCTATCTGCTCGTTTGTTCTTGACCCGAATGATTTAGTCATTTCTTTGGCACCACATGCCACAGCAACACCAGTGCCTGCACCTTTAGCATCTGCCTCTGCTGCGCCAAGTGCACAGGCGGCACCAGTTGAAGATCCTGGCTATGGTTTATTTGACGATAATGATGTGGTTGAAACGAAGGTTAGTTCTTCCCAGACAAACACTATAGAAAAAGTAAAAATTGAAGAAGAGGTCGGTTACGGTCTATTTGCCGTGGATGGTAAAGAAAACGAAGAAGAAGGTTACGGTTTCTTTGCACCCTTTAAGCCGCATGCAGACGCTGCAGTTGCCACTTTGATTGGTGACGATACCGTAGCCACCGAAGAAAACTCAGGCAAAGCAGAAGTTGAAAAGCAAGCGGAAGTCAGCAAAGCTGAAAATACTGCTGCAACAAATACCGCAACCGCCAGCGCCGCTGAACAAGCCGACCGCAGAAACCAAGGCCGCCGTGAATCAGACAAAGCGCCTGCCAGTGCAGAAACTTCATCGATTCGTGTTGGCATTGAAAAAGTCGACCAACTGATTAACCTCGTTGGCGAATTGGTGATTACGCAAGCCATGATTGAGCAGCGCATTAGCAATTTAGACCCCGTACAACATGAGCCACTTATTAACAGTGTTGGACAGCTCACACGTAACACGCGCGATTTGCAAGAATCTGTCATGTCGATTCGTATGATGCCGATGGACTTTGTATTTTCACGCTTCCCGCGCATGGTGCGCGATTTAGCTGCCAAATTAGGCAAAAAAGTAGAGTTCGTTACTGTGGGTGCAACTACGGAGTTAGACAAAGGTTTAATCGAGCGCATTGTTGACCCCTTAACCCATTTGGTGCGTAACAGTGTAGACCACGGCATTGAATTGCCCGCAGGCCGTAAAGCGGCGGGTAAGAACGAAACTGGCACGCTTACACTTTCTGCCGCACACAAAGGCGGCAGTATTGTAATTGAAGTGACGGATGATGGCGCAGGGCTGAACCGCGATAAATTACTCGCTAAAGCCAAAGCCAACGGCTTAACCGTTAGCGAAAACATGAGTGACAGCGATGTGTTTAACTTAATCTTTGCACCAGGCTTTTCAACTGCCGAAGTCGTTACCGATGTTTCAGGTCGCGGTGTGGGCATGGACGTGGTGAAACGTAATATTGCCGCCATGAATGGCGTGGTGGAGATTCGTTCCGCACTCGGTTACGGCACCACAATATCCATTTCATTACCACTCACCTTAGCGATTCTGGATGGTATGTCCGTTTCTCTGGGCAACAGCATCTACGTGATTCCGCTCAACCTCATTGTAGAAACCTTGCAACCGCGTGCTGAAGACATTAAAACCGTGACAGGTGAAGGCCGCATGGTGCATGTGCGTGGCGAGTATTTGCCAATTATCGCGCTGCACAGCTTGTTTAATCACCGCACTGACATTACCGACCCAACCGAAGGCGTGCTGGTGTTGCTGGAATCCGACGGTAAAAAATCCGCTTTGTTTGTTGATCGCTTAGTCGGCCAGCAACAAGTGGTGATTAAGAGCCTAGAAACCAATTACAGAAAAGTGCCAGGCGTATCGGGTGCCACCATCATGGGTGATGGCGGAGTGGCACTTATTCTGGACGTTTCAGCCATTATTCAAATGGGACAAACCACTAATTATCTGACTGGCGCTTTGCCATTCGCACACTATGCAAATCAAGCAATTCCTAAGGAGCTTACAAAATGAGTACAGAAAATATTAGCAGTGCCAATACAAAAAGCACTTCTGTTAAATCCACAAGTGCCGCAGGCGAATATTTGACGTTTGTATTAGGTGAAGAACAATACGGCCTGGAGATTTTAAAAGTGCAAGAGATTCGTGGTTATGACGCCGTGACGCAAATCGCTAACACGCCAGATTTTATCAAAGGTGTAGTTAATCTACGCGGCAAAATCGTGCCGATTGTAGACCTGCGCATCAAGTTTAACTTAGGCAAAGTGGAATACGACGAATTTACCGTGGTGATTATTTTAAATCTCAATGGCCGCGTAGTCGGCATTGTGGTGGATGGCGTATCCGACGTGATGGCGCTGAAAGAAGAACAAATCCGCGATGTGCCATCGCTGGTATCAAACATTGATACCAAATATATCGTCGGCCTTGCCACGGTAGAAGAGCAAATGTTTATTTTAGTGGATATTGAACAGCTGATGAACAGCCAGGAAATGGCATTGATTGAAGCGGTGGCCGTGCATTAAGTTGCATCTGTCATTCTGACGCAGGTCAGAATCGCGTGAATAGGAATTAAAAGTAAGAGCAATAGAACGGATGCGCTAGTAAGCACTAGATGCTGAAACAAGTTCAGCATGACAGTAAAAAGTAAGCAAATTTAAATTTGAAATAAATATTCCTAGTATTTTAAAAAAGTTAGAAAGAAGCGAATCATGAAAATTAACATGCCAGTCACCAACAATGAAATCACTTTTGATGATGCTCAAT
>NZ_JABFRA010000042.1 GCF_013141425.1 Methylotenera sp.
GCTATATAAAGTTAATGACCGACGGTATTTTATTGGCAGAAACGCAGGGCGATAAGTTCTTGAATGCTTATGACACCATTATTATTGATGAGGCGCACGAGCGAAGCTTGAACATCGACTTTCTGCTGGGTTACCTCAAACAGTTGCTGCCAAAGCGCCCAGATTTAAAAATTATTGTGACATCAGCCACCATCGATGCAGAGCGCTTTTCGAATCATTTTGTTGGCGCTCCAATCATAGAAGTGTCTGGGCGGACTTACCCAGTTGAAATTCGTTATCGTCCACTTGGTAAGGCGGGCTTTCGCGCCAGAGAAATCGCGGAAACTGAAAATTCACAGTTTGATTTAGATGATGATACAGACTTTGGGTCTGGTAATCTTTTGGGAATCCCTCGCAAAGTCAAAACAGAAGCACGCTGGCTGGAAGAGGATGACGAAGAGGAAGCGATAGAAGAAGCGATTTTAGATGCGGCGGATGACTTGCTGCGGCAAGGCGATGGCGATATTTTGGTGTTTCTGCCAGGTGAGCGTGAAATACGCGATGTTGCCGACCACTTGCGTAAATATCAAGGACGTTCGACGAAGTTAAAGCATATTGAAGTGCTGCCTTTGTTTGCGCGTTTAAGTATTGAAGATCAGCAAAAGATTTTTAAAAGCCATAGTTCGCGCCGCATTGTGTTGGCAACTAACGTGGCAGAAACGTCACTCACTGTGCCGGGTATTAAGTATGTGATTGATGCTGGGCTGGCACGGATGAACCGTTACAGCACGCGCGCAAAAGTTGAGCAATTGCAGATTGAAAAGATTAGCCAAGCTGCTGCAAAGCAGCGTGCAGGCCGTTGCGGGCGGGTTTCAAGCGGCATTTGCGTGCGTTTGTATTCCGAAGAAGACTTTAACGGTCGCCCAGAATTTACTGAGCCAGAAATTTTACGCAGTTCATTAGCTAGCGTCATTTTACGTATGGCGGCGTTAAAGCTTGGCGATGTTACAGAGTTTCCATTTATTGAAGCGCCTTCCTCAAGATTAATTAGCGATGGATATTTGTTGTTGCAGGAATTGGGCGCGGTGGATGCTAAGCGTCAAATTACTGAAATCGGCTTGCAGCTTGCACGTTTGCCTTTAGACCCGCGAGTAGGGCGTATGATTTTAGCGGCTAAACGAGAAGCTTGTTTGAATGAAATTCTGATTATCGCCAGTGTACTGAGTATACAAGACCCTCGCGAGCGCCCAATGGATAAGCGTGAGGCAGCAGATAATGCACACGCCAAGTTTGCTGGTGAAGGCTCAGATTTTATGAGCTACCTCAAGCTTTGGGATTGGTTTGATAGTGCGTTGAAAAACAAAAAATCAAACAAAGATTTGCTGAACCAGTGTCATAGCAACTTCTTGTCATTTTTACGCTTAAAAGAATGGCGCGAGCTACATAGCCAAATCAAGCAAATCACAGACGAGATGGAGTTTAAGCTCAACGAAAAAGAAGCCAATTTTGAGCAAATCCATAAAGCCTTGTTAGCTGGTTTATTGGGTAATATCGGTTTTAAAGATGGCGATAACGACGCTTATTCAGGCGCACGTGGTATTCGTTTTTATGTAGCGCCCGGTTCTTGCCTCAAGAAAGCGCGACCAAAATGGGTGATTGCCGCGGAGCTGGTGGATACCTCTAAGCTTTATGCGCGTTGCGTGGCAAAGATAGAGCCAGATTGGATTGAGCCGTTAGCGAGAGGTTTAACCGAAAGCCAATATTCGGACCCGCGCTGGGATAGAAAAATGGGTATGGTGAATGCGTGGGAGCGTGTTTCTCTATACGGTTTAACGATTATTCCAAAACGTCGTGTGCATTATGGGCCAATCAACCCAAAAGAGGCACGCGAGATATTCATTCGCGAAGCCTTGGCGAGCGGTGAGTTTGATACCAGAGCTGCATTTTTCACCGCAAATGAACGCCTAATTGCAGAAGTTGAAGAGTTAGAACATAAGGCGCGTCGTCAAGATGTGCTGGTGGATGAGCATCAGTTGTTTGCCTTTTACGATGCAAAAATTCCTGCTGATATTTTTCAAGCTGCGACTTTTGAAAAATGGAGTGAAACGGCTGAAAAAGAAAATCCAAGGTTATTGTATCTCACTCGTGATGATTTGATGCGTCATGGCGCAGATGCTATTACTGCCGTGCAGTTTCCTGAAATGATATTGTTTGATGGCGTTGAAACGCATCTGAAATATCGCTTTGAGCCAGGCCATGTGTTGGATGGCGTCACCGCGACCATTCCGTTGGCTTTGTTGAATCAGTTAAACCCAACGCAAACTGAGTGGCTTGTGCCCGGCATGTTGCGTGAAAAACTTACTTATTTGATTAAAGCATTACCGAAAGCATTCCGTCGTGTTTGCGTGCCTGTGCCTGAGTTCGTGACTGTTTTTTTGGAAGAGGCCTCAAATCCATTATCGTCATTCCGACGAAGGTCGGAAACCGGCGTCGTTATTGCAAAGTCAATGAGTTTAGAAAAGACGCTAGATTCCGACCTTCGTCGGAATGACAGTGTTGAGCTACATAAATTTGCACTGCTGGAAACTTTAGCCACTTATATTCAATATAAAACCACCTTAAAAATTTCAACAGCAGATTGGACAGAAGAAACACCAGCTCACTTACTGATGAACTTCAGTATTATCGATGATGCTGGCCGCGAGCTTGCGATGGGGCGCGATTGGAACGCGCTTAAAAAACAATTAGGTTCTGCCGCGCAACTCACCTTTAGAAACACCTCGCCAGACATTGAAAAAACGGGTCTAAAACAATGGGATTTTGGCGATTTGCCGCAAACCTTAAGCTTTGAGCGTGATGGCTTAAAAGTGGTAGGTTACCCTGCGCTTGAAGATGAAATCGATAGCGTTTCTGTGAAGCTTTTTGATACTGAACGCGAGGCGGTTGTAAATCTACGTAAAGGTGTTTGCCGACTCATTCGATTTGAGTTAAAAGAACAAATGAAGCAGCTGGAAAAAAGTCTACCCAACTTTAACCAATACGCATTAACGCTTAGAAACATAATGTCGCCAGAAGATTTACGTGAAGATATGATTACTGCCATTGCCGATCGGGCCTTTATTGGCGAGGATGATTTGCCACGCACCAACGCTGAGTTCATGAAGTTGAAGCAACGTGCCAGAACACGTCTGCCAGCAGTTACGGATGCCGTAGCTAGACAAGCGCAGGCGATTGCAACTGAATATCAATTGTTGACAGTTAAACAAGGACAAATGACCGCTACTGCTAATCGTTTAAAGCGTGATTTGGATCAGCAAGTTGGGCAATTGGTTTATAAAGGTTGTTTTAGCCAAACGCCTTGGGAGTATTTGCAGCATGTGCCGCGTTATTTGAAGGCTTTAAGGTTACGAATAGAAAAACACCCGGCAAACCCAGACCGTGACGGCAAAAATGCTGGTAGCGTAGGTGTTTTGTGGGAGAAATGGCAGAATAAAATAAACGCACTCAACCAAGCCCATTTAGATATTCCACAAGACTTAAAAGATTACCGCTGGCTGATTGAAGAACTACGCGTTTCATTATTTGCACAAGAACTTAAAACACCATTTCCAGTCTCGATAAAGCGCCTAGAAAAAACTTGGGTAGACCTACGCCTTTAATCCTCCATGAATTTTAATCCATCGTCAGAACTGTTTGATACATTAGAACTTACGTCGCGAGGTGATAAATCGATTCGTATCGACATTAGTCGTAATACTCTGATTGCGATTATTTTTTCGCTCATCGTACACGCGATTATTTTGTTGTTTGTGTTACCTAATATTTTGTTGAATAATGCGGCTTCGCCAGTACCCACGACCATGCAAGTGAGCTTGGCACCACCAAAGCCTCCCAAGGCGATTGCGCCAGTAGAAAAACCTGAAGAACCGGTCAAAAAGCCAGAAATCAAGCCTAAACAAACCAAAGTCATTACACGCAAGCCTAGCCAAGACGTCAAAACACCGACGTTTTCTGTGCCTGATGTCATCGCTACTCCAACTCCTGCGCCTGTTGTTATTACGCCCAAAGAAAACACGCCTGATGCTCCTACAGACATGGCGTCCTATGTTAAAGCGCGGCAAGCGCAGCGATTAGCGCTAGAGGCAGATGCCGCTAAACAAAACGCGGAAGCCGTTGCGCGTGAAATTGGCCCCAGCCCAGAGCAAATTCGGGATGAAAGAATTAAAGCTAATTTTAAAACAGGGACTAATGGAATTTTTGAAATCACCAGTTTAGACGGGCGACATGCGGCATTTTCATTCCGTGGCTGGACCAACGATTATAGCAACGCAAGACGCGAGTCGTTTGAGGTGGAAGCTGCCACTGGCCAAGATGTCAGATTAGTGATGGTTAAAAAAATGATCAGCTTGATCCGACAACATTATCAAGGTGACTTTAACTGGGAGTCGCATCGTTTGAATCGCGTGGTGGTGCAGTCAGCTCGACTGGAAGATAACGCGGGACTGGAAGACTTTATGATGATGGAGTTTTTTGGGTCGAATTATAAAAATAACTCTTAAGTACCGTTGTTTTAACAAAGTAAGTGACTGCATTGCGTAATTTTAAGTTTATTGCGCTAGGTCATATCAAATCCAGCGTAATGCGCTAACATAGCAGCTAATCAATCACGATAGTGTAAAGCCATGAGTCAGCATCACCTGAAACCTTTATTTGAGCCAAAATCAGTCGCCATATTTGGTGCTAGTGACAAAATAGATTCGGTGGGGCAAATCGTATTTCAGAACATGCTGCAAAGTGGTTATCACGGTAGTCTTTACCCAATCAACCCAAATCATACCGAGGTGCAAGGTTATAAGGCTTATGCTTCCATCGCTCAAATCGCAGATTCTGTCGAATTGGCGGTAATTGCAACGCCACCGCATACAGTGCCTGGCATTATTGAAGAATGTGGTAAGCAGCATGTGAAAGCGGCTATTATCATTACGGCGGGGTTTGGTGAAGCAGGGGACGCTGGCAAAGCGCTAGAGCTGGAAGTTTTAGAAATCGCCCAGCGCCATCATATAAGGCTAATTGGGCCAAATTGCCTCGGTGTGATGCGTCCCGATATTGGTCTGAACGCGACTTTTAATAAAGGTAGCGCCATTGCTGGCAATATCGCTTTTATTTCGCAATCGGGCGCATTGTGTACTGCTATTTTGGACTGGGCAAGTGCCAATGATGTAGGTTTTTCCAGTGTAGTATCAATGGGCGCCTCGGTCGACGTAGATTTTGGCGAGATTCTCGATTACCTGATTTCTGACACAAAAACCCGCAGTATCTTGTTATATATTGAAGGCATACATAATGCCCGCAGTTTTATGAGCTCGATTCGTGCCGCGGCTCGCATCAAGCCAGTAATTTTAGTGAAAGTAGGGCGCCATGCGGCAGCCTCAAAAGCGGCGATTTCACATACCGCTTCTATCGTCGGTTCGGATGATGCATTTGATGCGGCCGTGCGCCGTGCTGGTGTGGTACGCGTGCAAACCATTACGCAGTTATTCTCCGCGGCCAAGGCACTTTCATGTGGTTTTGACCCGACGGGTAATCGGCTTGCCATTGTAACGAATGGCGGCGGGCCAGGTGTGATGGCAACGGATTATGCGATTGAACTCGGCTTGGAAATGGCGAATTTATCCGATGTCACCATACAAACACTCAATCAGGTGCTGCCAGCTACATGGTCGCATGGCAATCCTGTTGATATTATCGGCGATGCGCAAGCCGACCGTTACCAGCATGCTGTGCAGGCTTGTTTAGAAGACCCGAATGTAGACGGCGTGCTGACCATATTGACGCCGCAAGCCATGACCAAGCCTTTGGAAGTGGCGAATGTTGTGATTGCGCTCTCGAATCAATATAAAAAACCTTTGCTCACTTCTTGGATGGGTGAGGCACAGGTAGATGAATCTCGTCGGGCATTTAACCATGCCAAAAAGCCCAGCTTCCGCAATCCTGAATCTGCGGTGGATGTGTTCTCATTTCTTTCGGCGTATCATAAAAACCAAAGACTCTTATTACAGGTACCTGGTCCAATTTCACATCATTTGGCCCCAGATGTAGAAAGTGGGCGCATGATTATCGAAGGTGCGCTACAAGAAAAACGAAAGATTCTAGGCGAAATGGAATCAAAAGCATTGTTATCGGCTTTTCATATCCCAGTGGCGCAAACCATGGTGGCGCGGTCACCGAACGAAGCCCTGCTAATCGCGCAGCAATTGGGTTTTCCCGTGGCGATGAAAATCAATTCACCGGATATTACGCATAAATCAGACGTAGGCGGTGTGATGCTTAATCTAGCCAACGCGCCAGAAGTGCGTGCGGCTTATCATGAAATTATCGAGCGCGTGAAGAGCATTCGCCCAGACGCACACATCAATGGTATTTCGATTCAACCGATGGTGGTAAAACCGAACGGACGTGAGCTGATGGTGGGCGTGACAAATGACCCAGTGTTTGGTCCTATTATTACCTTTGGTGCGGGCGGTACTACGGTTGAGATTATGGCCGACAGATCGGTTGCCTTGCCGCCGCTCAATCATTTTTTGGTCAAAGATCTGATTCAAGGCACGCATGTGGCCAAAATGCTGGGAACGTTTCGCAACATGCCACCAGTGAATATTGAGGCACTTGAAAGCGTGTTACTGCGTGTGTCTGAAATGGTATGTGAACTGCCGATGTTAATGGAAATGGACATTAACCCATTGATTCTGGATGAAAATGGCGTATTAGCCGCAGATGCAAGAATCGTTGTAGAGGTGCGTCCACCAAGTGAAGATCGCTATGCACACATGGCGATTTATCCGTATCCAACCCATTTAGTTAGCAATTGGCAACTTGCCGACGGCACGGATGTGGTGATACGCCCGATTCGACCAGAAGATGTGTGGCTAGTGCAAGATTTTGTGAAAAACCTATCTGAAGAAGCCCGTTACTTCCGCTTTATGAAGAGTGTAGAACAACTCAGTGAGACTTTGCTGGTTCGCTTTACGCAAATTGACTATAGCCGAGAAATGGCGCTTATTGCAGTTAAAGACGAACAAGGGCAAGAAATCGAGTTAGGCGTCACACGCTACGCGATTAACCCAGACGGCGAAAGTTGTGAATTTGCCTTGGTAGTGGCAGATAGCATGCGCGGCACAGGGCTTGGCCAGAAGTTGATGACAGCCTTGATGGAGATTGCACGAAGCAAAGGTCTCAAGCGCATTGAAGGGGAAGTATTAAAGAACAATGCCAGCATGTTAAAACTCATGAAACGACTTGGTTTCACTGCGGTCGTTAATCCAGACGATAGCAGCATTAAGAATGTGTATAAAGCACTGTAAGCCCCTGCATGCATACCGCATATATTACCCACCCAGAATTTCTCAAACATGACATGGGGCCAGACCATCCCGAATGCCCGGCACGTATTCACGCGATTCAAGATCAACTGATTGCTTCAGGCTTGTTTGATTTTCTTGTGAATATTGAAGCGCAAAAGGTGACTAAAGATACTTTGGCTCTAGCCCATACGCGCGACTATATTGAATGGGTATTTAGTCAATCCCCTGAGTCAGGTCTCATCGACCTTGACGGAGACACCTTAATGAATCCGTATACCTTGGATGCAGCGTTATATGCTACCGGTGCGGTGGTTCAGGCCGTTGATTTAGTGATTTCAGGGGAAGTGCAAAATGCTTTTTGTAATATCCGTCCCCCTGGACACCATGCAAAGCGGGCGGGGGCCTCAGGCTTTTGTATCTTTAATAACGTCGCTGTTGCGGCGGCTTATGCGCTCGAACATTACGGTTTGGAGCGCATTGCGATTGCAGATTTTGACGTGCATCATGGCGATGGAACGGAAGATATTTTTCACGATGATCCGCGCGTGATGATGTGTTCTACTTTTCAGCACCCTTACTATCCTTATTGCGGCGCCGATAGTGGTAACGAACACATGATTAATATACCGCTTATAGCCGGTAGTACGGGCGAACAATTTCGCGAGGCGATAACCGAACATTGGTTGCCAGCACTTGAGTGTTTTCAGCCGCAGATGATTTTTATCTCCGCTGGCTTTGATGCGCATTGGGAAGACGAGATGGGCGGCTTGGCTCTGCATGAAAAAGACTATTTTTGGGTCACGCAACAGCTCAAAAATGTGGCGAAACGCCATGCTAACAATCGTATTGTTTCTGCGCTAGAAGGTGGGTATTCTTTGCATGCGTTAGGGCGTTGCGTGATGACGCATGTGAAATGCTTGGGTGAATTTTGATAAGACAAAAGATTGTTTATCGTTGGAGGTTTTGATTTTTCAAATTTATCGCATTTCAAATAACTCTTGGTGAAATTGATTCGCAGTTAAGCCCTCCGCCAGAAGGCTGGTTAGAATGGCTTTGCCAAATGATGCTGGTCCACAAAACCAAATATCCGCTGACTTCCAGTCAAACACTTTAGCGCGTATTTTCTCAGATGTTAACTCACCATCTCTTGCACTGATTATGAGGTGTAAGTTTACGCCAGCTGTCTTAGCCAATTCTGAAAGTCGGTCAAACTCTTCATCCCGGAATACTTTAGAACTATGAAAAAAATCAATACTACGTCCATCTGGTTGTAGTGCTAATAACTCCATGCGGGCTATAAATGGCGTAATGCCCACTCCTCCGCTAATCCAAATCTGTCTTTGCATTTTCCCATTAAAATCGAAGCACCCGTATGGCCCCTCAACTTTAACTAAAGCATCGTGTTTTAAAGTAGAAGCTAAAGTCTTTGTATAATCGCCCAGTGCTTTGACAAGAAAGCGTAATTTTCCATCATTTTGCCATGCAGATGAAATGGTAAACGGGTGAGCACCTTCATCGTTATCAAAAGTGACAAAGGCAAATTGCCCGGCCTGATGTCCGTTCCAGCGGCTTTTAAGCTGAACTGAAACTGCATTGACACTTACATTTTCGAGATATTCGATTTTATCAATCACACCCACAGCTATATGATTAATACCGATGTAATTAAATAGGCTTGTAAATGCCGCGGTAGTCCCAATTAGCATTAACGCACCCATGACTATTCCAAGTGGTGATGCCCAATAATTAAAGTCCATCAGCACTACTGAATGCCAAACAAGTGGAAAATATAGTAGTGCTATCCAGCGATGAATTTTATAAAAATACTTGTAGGGTAAACGTTTTACTAAAGCGATTAGAATCATTGCCAATGCTACATAAAATGCCCATTCACCTATCTGCTCTGCTATTTCACGCTGACTCTGAAAGAAACGAAATATTTCAATTGATTGTTCAGGCCTTTTGCCTTTTGGCGGTCGTACAGCCCAGCCAGCTTCGACTAGCCATTTTGGTGTTTTCACCCAAAGCCAGTGACAAATAGAAAGTGCCAAAACACTAATACCTAGCCATTTGTGTAGCCTGTACATTTTATCCAACCCGCCGAGATGTTTTTCGAACCAAGTAGGCCTAACCGCTAAAATTATAGCTAGACTGAATGCCCCAAAAGTTAGTATTCCAAAAAGCTGAGTCATTAAGCCACGCCATGGGAATAATCCAGATGCTAGAGCTATTTTAGTAAAATCGGCATACCACCACAGCGCCGACAAGCAGAATAAAAATAAAATTAGGGTGAATTTAATTGGTTTCATTTAAGTTTTCTTACAGTAGTTGAGATGTATCGCTTCTACTGACAGTACTACCTAAATTTTAATTTTTCTGTTCGGCTCCGAACATAACCGATACTTTAGAATTGCGCATATTAAAACTGCATCAATGCTTTTCTAATCTCAAGTTCGTCCAAACCTTTGCCAATAATCACAATGCGTGAAAGTGCTTCTTCCTCATCCCAACCTTCAAGCAGGGTCGGAGGATAAGGCGTAAAATGTACGGCGTGAATAGCCAGTGGCGCAGGCTGGTCAACTGCGTGAATAATGCCTTTGAGGCGGAGCAAATTTTTACCGTTTTTTTGGCAAAAAGTTAATAAATGAGGTTTGAGTTGCGACCAGTAGAGTGGGCTTGGCATGATGACGGTAAAACTGATAATGTCATCATGCTGGGTTTTTTGCGGCAATGTGCCTTTAGGTTGTGCTTGTTTAATAGGCGCGCGCAACCAGCGTTGTGGCTCTGGTTGTTTAGTTGTTAGGTCATATAAGCCGACATCTACGACAAACACCGGGTCTAATTCACCATGTACGATTTTATGCTGTGTTGCACCAGGGTTGATGGCGATAAGTTTTTCTTTAAGTGCGCTAATTTGTTTGGTGTTCGCTAAATCTGTTTTTGTTAGCACCAACACATCGGCTACGGCGGCTTGTTTTAAGGCTTCGGTGTTTTCTTCAATTTGCTGTAAGCCGTAAACACTGTCTATGGTCACCACAACGGCATCCAAACGATATACAGATTCAATCACAGGTTCATTCATCAAGTTGGCTAGTATCGGCCCTGGGTCAGCCATGCCTGTGGTTTCGATAATCAGACGATTAAATTGTGGAATAGCCTGCAAGGCGCGCTTAAAAAATAAGTCGCGCATGGTATCAGCTAACTCGTTTTTTAGCGTGCAGCATAAACAGCCAGAGCTAAGCAGCACAGTGTTGTCGGCGATATGCTCGTTTTCAATATTTTGCGCTAAGTTGCTATTGGCAAATATTTGGTCTAAGCCTGCATCGCCTAGCTCATTAATAATAATCGCGGTGTCACGCATATCAGGGTGATGCAGTAGCTTGTTGAGCAAGGTTGTTTTGCCACTGCCCAAAAAGCCAGTAAGTAAGGTAACGGGTATGCGTTTATCCATGTCAGCATTTTAAATGTTCCTAAGCGAATTAGCTAATACATCAAGCGAATCAGCTAATACAAGGTAAAATGGCAATAATTTAGTGAATTGATCGCATGTTAAAGTATTTATGAACGTATTTTTTGAAGAAGATGGTAGCTTTAAAGTGGCCTCTGTAATGACCGAAACGCAGGGTTCCTTACAAGTGGAATCCATGAGCGGCAAGCGCACTAAGGTAAAAGCAAGTAACGTGTTAATGCGTTTTGAAATGCCTTTGGCTGGGTTTATGGAATCTGCCAATGCCGAAGCTGAAACTTTAGAGCTTGATTTTTTATGGGAATGCTGTGGTGAGCCAGAGTTTGGGTTTGAGGAGTTTGCGGTTGATTATTACGGGCGCAAGCCAACTTCAATTGAGTCGGCTGCCATTGCCATTAAACTTCATAGTGCCCCCGTATATTTTAATCGTAAAGGCAAAGGCCGTTACAAAGCTGCGCCCGCTGAAATTCTTAAGGCCGCGCTTGCTGGGCTTGAAAGGAAACGATTATTAGCTGAGAAAATGGCAGGATTTGTCGCTGATTTGAAAGCGCACAAAATGCCTGATGAGTTAATGCATAAACTTGACATGCTGCTTTATGAGCCTGACAAAAACGCATTCGAATACAAAACGATAGAAGCAGCCGCAGCCGAACTGCATTTGAGTCATCTCAAATTATTGCAGGTGTGCGGCGCGATTCCATCGTCGCATGATTATCACCTGGGTGCTTTTTTGCGCGAATATTTCGCAAAAGGAACCGACTTCACTGCCGAGGAAATTGCAGAAATCCCCGCAGATTTACAATTTAATGACTTGCCGTTGGCTGAATCAGAAGCTTTTAGTATTGATGATAGTACGACGACAGAAATCGATGATGCTTTTTCCATCCAGCATTTGGCAGATGGCGTAACACGCGTCGGTATTCATATTGCCGCACCAGCGTTGGGTATAGTGGTAGACGGACCGCTTGATATAGAGGTAATGAAGCGTTTATCGACGGTTTATATGCCGGGTCATAAAATCACCATGTTGCCAGAACAGGCAATTCGTCCCTTTAGTCTAGATGCCAAGCAAATTAAACCAGTTTTGTCTTTGTATTTGCATGTGAACGAAGATTTAACCATCACTCAACGTGATAGCAAAGTAGAGCGTATTAAAATCGCTGAAAATCTTCGCCACGATGCGTTAGAGCCATTTTTTAATGAAACTACCTTAGCGGCAGATAGCGGCCACCCCTATTGGGCTAAGTTGCTGTATTTGTTTAATTTGGCGGAATCGCTCGAAAAAGCGCGCGGCAAGTTTGATCCAACGAAACCACCACAAATTGACTACAATTTTTATGTGAATGATGGCAAAGTGAGTATCGTTGGCCGTCATCGGGGTTCGCCCATGGACAAACTGGTCGCGGAGCTAATGATAGAAGCCAACAGTCAGTGGGGCGCTTTGTTAGCTGCACATGAGGTGCCAGGACTTTATCGTGCGCAAACTGGCGGCAAAGTTTACATGACCACCAAGGCTGAGCCGCATCAAGGTTTGGGCGTTGCGCAATATGCTTGGAGTACATCGCCTTTGCGTCGTGCGGTAGATTTAATCAATCAGCGTCAAATCATTAGCGTGGCGCAAAATATAGCGCCAACGTATCCGCAAAATAGCGATGCACTGACCACACACATGCGTAATTTTGAGTTGACCTATAAAACTTACAGTGAGTTTCAGATTCGCATGGAGCGCTATTGGTGTTTACAGTATTTGCTACAAGAAAATGTGCAGGAAGTACATGCAACCGTATGGCGTGAAAATTTGGTGCGGCTGGATAACCTACCTTACATGACTAAAGTGTATGGTCTGCCTGAATTGAAAGCAGGCACGCGGGTAACTTTGCAAGTGCAGGAAGTTGATACCTTGTTGATGGAATTGCGCACTAAATTCTTACAGGTACTTGAGAATGAGCCGGCGCAATTAGACATTAGCTTGAGTGAGGACGAAACGGAAGTGGAGGCTGCCTGATGTTTAGAGTGGCTAAACATTTGATGCGGAACTTCACCAATACGAGTGCCCCTGATGAGCATGTTTATATTAGTGAATCTGACGGAGTGCGCTCCTTGCATTTAGGTTCGGTGACGATTCAAAGCGCGATGCGTGTGCGCGATCCATTTTTACTTGAGCTTAATTACACAAGAGGCATCATGTGTTTTTTGCTATTTAAGGCGAACGTCAAAAGCATGCTCACCATCGGTTTGGGTGGCGGTTCAGTTGCAAAATATGTGTATAAAAACTGCCCAGAAATCGTCAGTACTTTAGTGGAAATTAACCCGCAAGTTATTCAAATGGCGCGTAATCAGTTTTATGTGCCAGAGAACGACGAGCGTTTTGAAGTACTTGAAGCCGATGGTTTGCAGTATTTGGCCGAGCATCCATCAGCCACGGATGTATTGCTGATTGATGCATTCGATAGTAATGGTATTCCACCAAACTTTTGCAGCCAAGACTTTTTTGACCAATGCTCCGTGACTTTAAAACATGATGGCCTATTGGTGATTAATCTTTGGGGCAGTGATAAAAATTTTGATATTTATTTGCAACGTATTGAACAAAGCTTTGAGCACAGAGTGCTAATCATGCGTACGGGCAAACCAGGCAATATTGTGGTGTTTGGTTTTAACCAAGCGCCTAAGCATTTGGAAGTGACTAAGTTGTTAGCACGGGCAAAGTCACTTGAAGACGAGCATCACACGATAGAGTTTATTGCGTTTGTGAATAAGCTCTGTAACGACAATCAAGTGTATCAAAAAAGATTGTTGATGCGCGGCGAGTCTAGCGATGATTAAATATTTAGTCCTTTGGCTGTTGGCTATAAATATTGCGTATGCGGATGATCTAAAATTAGTCAGTGCCGCGCGTAAGCAAGTTGGCATTACCAAACAATATGACCCTAATTACTCTAGATTAGACTATCCTAATGGTGATGTAGCCCGTACTAAAGGCGTTTGTACTGATGTGCTGATAAGAGCTTTGCGTGATGCATACCAGCTGGATTTGCAAAAGTTGGTGCATGAAGATATGGCAAAAAACTTTGTTTTATACCCAAAAAAATGGGGCTTAAAAAAGGCAGATACTAATATCGACCACAGACGAGTTCCTAATTTACAAGTGTATTTTGCTCGGCATTGGCAGAAAGTAGCCTTAAGCCAAGTGGCAGCCGACTATCATGCAGGTGATGTGGTTACCGTAATGCTGCCAGGTAATTTACCTCATATTATGTTGGTGAGCGATAAGCTGGATTTGTTAACAAATACGCCATTCGTCATCCATAATATCGGCCGTGGTACGCGCGAAGAAGCTGGTTTGTTTTCTTACCCCATGACTGGTCATTACCGCTTGCGCATTTAATCGCTCCATCAGGCAGTAGTTAACTCTTTATTTTTAAGAATATTATTATGATACCTAATCGTTATTTCGCCACTTGTCCACGTGGATTAGAGCCGTTGCTCGCAGATGAACTCATCGCTGTGAACGCTAAGTCCATTAAGTTAACCGATGGTGGCGTGAGCTTTGATGGTGATTGGGCGGTTTGTTATGCGGCCAATTTACACTCGCGCATCGCAACTCGCATTTTGTGGCAAGTAGCGCGTGGTAAGTATTTGAATGAAGAAGATTTATTTGAAGCGGCTTATAAAGTCAATTGGCCACAATGGTTTGATGTTAAGAATGATTTTATGGTAAAAGTCACGGGTGTAAAATGCCCACTTAAAAGCCTAGAATTCGCTACATTGAAAATTAAAGATGCGGTGTGTGACAAGTTTAGATTAGCTGTTGGTAGTCGTCCTTATATTGATACCAAAACGCCAGCGGTACGTATTCATGCTTATTTGGCGGCGGAAGAGTATCAATTTTATTTAGATACGTCCGGCGCGGCTTTGTATCAGCGCGGCAACCGGGGTGCAAGTATCGAGGCGCCGTTGCGTGAAAATCTGGCTGCTGGCATTTTAAAATTATCGGGTTGGCAGGTCGGGCAGCCATTATTAGATCCCATGTGTGGTAGCGGAACATTTTTATTAGAAGCAGCCATGGTGGCGCTCGATATGGCCCCCGGTTACAAACGGAGTTTTGGTTTTGAAAAACTGAAAAACTTTGAAGTCAATGTTTGGAATAAAATTAAGAGCCAGGCAGCGAGTAAAGTTAAAGCCGTATCTTTTCAAAAAATATACGGGTCAGATGTTGATTTACGCGCAGTCAGGATTAGTAAACAAAATCTTGAGGATGCAGGCTTACTTGCAGCTGTTCAGCTTTCGCATGTTGATGTTGTTAATGTTATTCCACCTGCGGATAGCGGTGTTCTAGTCGCAAATCCCCCCTATGGCGTGCGTATCGGTGAGGGCGATGATTTAGCTTTACTTTATCCTAAATTGGGAGAGGCCCTTAAACGCAAGTTTGCCGGCTGGAACACTTACTTTTTAACCAATGATTTAGCCATGCCAAAATTGATGCGCCTGACCCCTAGTAAGCGTACACCGCTTTATAACGGACCACTGGAATGCCGATTGTTTGAAATTAAAATGGTGGCGGGCAGTAATAGAAAATAAGGGAGTATTGAAAATACGATGGCTGATTCAATTGATGAATTAAAGCAAAAGTTACAGCAATTTGTTGATGAGCGCGATTGGGCGCAATTCCATTCACCCAAAAACCTCAGTATGGCGATGATAGTAGAAGCAGCCGAATTAGTAGAACATTTTCAATGGAACACAGAGGCGGAAAGTAGCGAATTAACTGCTGAAAAACTTGAGCAAGTGAGCCATGAGTTGGCAGATACCTTTGTGTATTTGTTAAGAATCTCGCAAGTGCTGGGGATTGATTTAATAGAGGCGGCGAATAAAAAAATTGCACTGAATGCACTTAAATATCCAATTGAAAAAGCGCGTGGAAAAAATAATAAATACACTGATTATGAATAGCTTTGTTAACCAATGAAAAAGCCCAGCATTTTCTGGGCTTTTTCATTGGTTATTAATTTTATTTTAAGGCTGCTAATGCGGCCTCGTAATTTGGTTCGCTGGTGATTTCACTTACAAGCTCGATGTATTTAACGATATTGTTTTCATCCAAAATAATTACAGCACGCGTTGCCAGGCCAGCCAGTTTACTGGTTCTAATTAGTACACCGTAATTAATTAAAAAATCACGGCCACGAATGGTGGACAAGTTTTGTACATTTTCCAAGCCCTCGGCGGCACAAAAACGTGTTTGCGCGAAAGGCAAATCTGCTGAGATATTTAGTACGACGGTGTTGTTTAAGCTGCTGGCATGTTTGTTGAATGCACGCACAGAAGATGCGCATGTGGGCGTGTCGATACTAGGAAAAATATTCAGCACTTTACGCTTCCCAGTGAAGTTTTCTAAACTGACATCTTGCAATGCTTTGTCTACCAACGTGAAATCTATTGCTTGCGCTCCCACGGTAGGCAAAGTGCCTGACAATTCTACGGGATTACCTTTTAATGTGACGGTGTTTGTCATGATTATTCCTTTTGCATTGTTGAGTGTACAATCTTTTTATTAGATTATGTATCATAAAACAAAACGCCCGAAATGTATCGCGCGTTAGTAAATATAATGCTTGGCGTGGCGATTAGCTAAAATTTAACCTTATCTAAATCAGGGATAAATTGAAGTCTAGCAAACTGGGAATTTGCTTAACCTAGGCAAATAAATCTTCGCTTAAATAGCCGATCGTCATGGTTTGATTGTGGAGCACGCTATCTCGCGTTTCGGGCCGCGGCGCAAATTCTCCGTATGAGTAAAAGCCGCTAATTGCAGTTTGTGAGCCTAAAATCTGTTTCACCAGTTTTACTTCGTCCACCACCAGTTCGGCCATTACACCCTTGCGGCCTACACAACTAACACAGATAGCCAGGCCTGTTTGACTGGTACTGGTTTGACCAGTAACTAGATGTGCGGCATCGCCAGCACCTTCAACCAGTCTATCGTGGGTTGCTTGACAAAAGCGGACCGTTTCCCCTTCATCCACGTTGCCAGCGAAGGTGAGGCTGTTTTTTGTGCTATCAATGGCTAAAAGCGTGCGGATTTTTTCAATGTCGCGCTTGCCTTCTTCAATAATGGCGAATGGAAATTTTAGGCCACTACCTGGCAAACCTTTTGCAGTTTGCGCGCCAATGTACATGTTATATAAAGGCAGTGCAGGTTTTCCGTCAAGTTCAAGAACGATGTTTTTTTCAGATTTCGTGACAGTGCGTGGTGGACCATATGGTTTCCAGCCTCTGCCTACACCAGTCGCGGCCACTAAGTTTTTACCATACAAACCAACGGCAATAACTAGACCACTTGAAATGTTATCGTTAAAAATCTGAACGGTCTGGCTAAAGTTAAAGCCATCGCCAGCCATGCCGCCCATTAAGGGAATGTCACCAAGCACACTTTTAAATCCTTCCAGCAACTCGGAGCCGTTCACGCTTAAGCCATCAGAATAAACCAACACAGCTCTTAATTGCGGTAAGTTTAACTGACTGGCTAAGCTAGCCGCTGTTTCAAATGAGTTCTGCATGCTGGTCATTTTGGTGTGCGTGACGCGCTGTATAGTTTTTTCCCATAAAACTGCGGTTATTTGCAGGCTGTCGTCAAATACGCCATCAGCAGTTATTTCACCTGAGGTAGAACAGCCGATGATTTGTGCAGTTGGGTAGCGTGTTTTTAATGTGTTGCTGAGTTTAGCTTCGCCAAAGCGCTTGACTGATCCAAACACAATAACCAAGTTTGCCGTTGGTAACGGCGAGGCGGCAGGCAAATCTTTTAATGTCATCTTAGCGGTTAATGATTCTTGTTTTACTATCATTACGAATCCTTATAATTGGTTGCTTCAAACATCAAATAAAAAAATATGTTAAAAAATGTTAAGAAATATTATATGCTACCCATTCGGGTGAATGGTGAAAATTTATTATTTTTTTGCATATTATAGTAAAGTTGAAAAATATCATATAACTTAATATATTGCGTAACTTTGTTAAACCTATTGCTTATTACACGACTCTGTATATACAATGAGTCAAAATTAACGCAATCAAATTTAATTTAATTTTACTGCGCATAAATAAGGGAGCTTGCTGGTGAGCCAACAAAAGCCAAGTCAAGAAGATCAAAATCAGTTGTTACATCTAAAGTTAACACTAGAACAGCTTTCTAGTATTAAAGTGATGGTGATTGATGACAGTAATACGATACGTCGTAGTGCAGAGATTTTTCTTAAATCTTCAGGCTGTGAAGTGATTTTAGCTGAGGATGGTTTTGATGCTTTGGCTAAGATTTCAAACGAACATCCCGATATTATTTTCGTTGATATTATGATGCCAAGGCTCGATGGCTATCAAACCTGCTCACTCATTAAGAGAAATGCGCGCTATAAAGCTACCCCAGTCATTATGCTGTCAAGTAAAGACGGCTTGTTTGACCGTGCGCGTGGTCGCATGGTGGGCTCTGACCAATACTTAACCAAACCTTTTACACAAGAAACGCTGATTGATGCTGTGCAAACTTACGCAGCAATCAGTCGGGCAACCCAACAGAAGGCAGACTAGCGATGGCAATTGAAACAATTTTAGTGGTTGATGATTCTGCGACGGATCGATTTTTTTTAACCGAGCTGCTCGAGACGGCTGGTTTCACCGTAATTGGGGCTGAAAGTGGCGAAGAATGTTTGGCTAAAGTTGCGGCAAAGCATCCAGATTTGATTTTGTGTGATGTGGTGATGCCCGGTCTGACGGGTTTTCAAGTGACGCGCACCTTAACTAAGGATGCCACGACGGCGCACATCCCAGTGATTTTATGTACCGGCAAGTCGCAGGCTACGGATTTGGCATGGGCCTTGAAAATGGGCGCAAAGGCTTGTGTAACTAAGCCGGTTGCAAGTGCTGATTTGTTATCGCTGATAAAAACTTTAGGCTAACAACTGGGGGCTCATTTTCATTGATTGATAAAAACGGTTCATTTAACTCAACATGTAACTAGACCAAATTATGGCAAAAACCTCAAATTTACGTGAATTTCAAGAAGCTATCCTTTTGCGGCTTAAAGAAGCCACTGCAAAAGGCGGTGCGGTGTCGACTTCACGTTTGGGGGTTAATGTCAGTTCAAGAAAAGTGTTAATCAATTTAAGCCAGGTCAGTGAGGTTTTGCCTGTACCGCCAATACAGTTCGTACCATTAACGCAACCTTGGTTTTTGGGTGTTGCAAATGTGCGTGGTAATTTATACAACATAACCGATTTGGCGCTGTTTATGGGTTTGCCACCCACACAAAAATCAGCGAATAACCGTATTGTGTTAATCAACTCAGAAACCACCACGCAATCAGCTTTGTTAATTGATAGCTTGGTAGGTTTACGTAGTGTTGAAGCAATGCAAGCGTTGGAAGAATCTGCTGAAAGCAATGAAACGTTTTTTAGTAATAAAACTTACCAAGATGCAGATAAAAATAAATGGTTTGAGTTAGATGTAGAAGTGTTAGTGCAAGATAAGTCGTTTATTCAGCCAACGATAACTTAAGTTTGTTTATTGGGTGGTACTGTTTAGTTGGAAGCGTTTAGTGTTTAGAAAAGCTAAAAATAGCTTGTATAAAGCATAATCATTTTGTGAATTGGGGTTCAAAATGGCATTAGATCTAGCGGTTATAAAAAACTTGCCTGTAAAAATCGGTGAATTCTTAATCAGTTTAAAAAACAGGGCCAGTGAATTAAATACTTCGCGAACTGAGGGCTTGTCAGCGAGTTTTAGGCAACTTTACCTACAAATTGTCGCATTTATTGTGTTTGCAGCCTTGAGTTTCTGGGTGATTAACCAAGTGCGTGTAAATGGTTCGGTTTACAACGACTTAAAAGCCTATCAAGATTTATCGGCCGATAGTTCACCGCCATCACTATATCCGGTCGATGCCTTCGCTTATTACAATCAAGCTTATATTGCTTCTACTAACTTTAATAATGAGAAACGTGACAAAGCACTCGAGAATGCAGCAAAATATGAGGCCCTATTTAAAGAGCGTTCCGCCTATTGGCAAAAAAATCTAGATAACGCTAAGTTGCAAGGCGCCTTAGATGAAGCGATTAAAGCAGGCGAAAACTTTTTCCAGGTGGCGCATACCCGCTATATTCCGTCCTTGCCTTTAGGTACTGTTTCCGCATCCGCTCCGCTATCGGATTTAACTGCAGCCTTTGAAGTGGCTCAACAAGCGGGTATTGTTTTTATTGCCGCAGTTAAGCAAGAAAATGACAAGTTGGTTCAATCGCAATCTAATTTTATTAAATTGGTATTGTTTGGCCTGTTATTACTAGCCTTAGTTTTAGTGTTGTTAATGTACTTTTTTGGTCGAAAACAAGTTGAGCAATCGAGTGTACTTACTGATCAATTGGCAAAAGAGGGTCAGGACAACCAAGAAGCTGTGTTGCAGTTACTGGATGAAATGGGTGACTTGGCAGATGGCGATTTAACTGTAAAAGCAGAAGTACGCGACAGCATTACTGGCGCGATTGCCGACTCAATTAACTATACCATTGATAGCTTGCGTGACTTGGTAGTTGAGATTAATCGAGCTACCGAACAGGTGACTTCTGCCACTTCGGTTGCGCAAAATACCTCTTCTCAGTTGTTATCTGCGGCAGAGACGCAATCGGAACAAATTCTGCAAACAACAGATGCGGTAACTGACATGACGCGCTCCATCTTGCAGGTTTCAAGTAACGCGGCGCAAGCTTCTCAGGTGGCACAGCGCTCCCTAGAGGCGGCAAATCAAGGTTCGCAGGCGGTACAAAACACCATTTCTGGAATGAACGAAATTCGTACGCAGATTCAGGAAACCTCTAAACGTATTAAACGTTTGGGTGAAAGCTCTCAAGAGATTAGTGAAATTGTGGAGCTGATTTCAGACATTACCGAACAAACCAATATTCTAGCCTTGAATGCGGCGATTCAGGCGGCTTCAGCGGGTGAAGCGGGAAGGGGCTTTACCGTGGTTGCGGAAGAGGTGCAACGCCTAGCGGAACGTTCATCAGAAGCGACTAAACAGATTAGTGCGATTGTGAAAACCATTCAGACCGATACGCATGGCGCGGTGGTGGCGATGGAGAAAAGTACCGAAGGTGTGGTTGAAGGGGCGCGCGTTGCGGATGCGGCAGGTCAGGCCTTGACTGAGATCGAAACCGTGACCAATAATCTGGCGCGATTGATTCAATCGATTTCCATCGCAACAAATGCGCAAACGGAATCGGCGACTACGGTTGCAAATAACATGCAGTTGATTCAAGAGATTACGACGCAAACATCCGAAGGTACGCAATTGACTGCAGAATCGGTTGGCCAGCTAACTTCATTGGCGGAAGAACTGCGGGCTTCTGTGGCTGGCTTCAAGCTTTAACGGCGTTTCCTTTGTAAAAAGCTTGCTAGTTAATCAGGAAGATTCATCACCCAATGACAATGAAGCATCATCATATTAGGGCTAAAAATGGCTGAAGCATTCGATATTGGCCCATTGTCTTGGGTAAAAGATGAAATTTATCAGTCGCTTAAAAAAGCACGAGATAGTTTTGTTGTTGTAGCCGATAAGCCAAGTGAATTTGCTAGCTTACGCTTTACTACGGCCCATCTTTATCAGGTGAGTGGTGCGTTAGATATGGTCGGTCTTGAAGGCTGTAAACGCTACTGTTCTGAAATTGAAAAACTCACCAGTAAAATAGAAAAACAGCAAATCGCCGTTTCTGACTCTGTTATGGCTGCTTTGATACAAGCCGTTGATACGCTAAACTTGTATTTACAAGACCTGTTGAACGGCATGCAGGACACGCCTACCAAGCTTTATGAAAGCTTAAAGCCTTTGGTCGAATTACAGGATGAACCCTTAGATATCAGTGATTTGTTTTATCCGGATACCAGTTACACCGCCCCTAAAGATTTACCAGCGAATCCTATTGCAGAAACGGCTGTACCAATATTTGTTGCTGAACAACGTATTGTTTTCCAAAAAGCATTGTTAGATTGGCTGCGAAGCAAAGACTCTAGCTCGTTAAATACGATGCGCCAGGCGATTGCGAATGTACAACAGGTACAGCAAAAAAGTGCACTAAAAACGCTTTGGTGGGCGGCAACTGCTTTTGCAGATTCGCTCGGGCAAAATAAAATCGCTGAAGATTCTGGTGCGAAAAAATTGTGTAGCAGGCTCGATCAGCAACTGCGTAAAATGGCTCTAGGTGAGGCAAAGGCGCCCTCACAGCTATTACGAAATGTGCTTTATTATGTAGCGATTAGTGATAGCAAAACGGAAGATATCGCCAAGGTTAAAAAGCTATTTGAACTTGAAGAATTATTGCCTTCGTCAGAAGGCTCTGCAGGCAATACTGGCACTTCAGCCGAGCGTGCTGCATTGGCGCAATTGAATGCGGAGTTACCAAGTCTAAAAGATTTATGGACGACGATTAGTACAAGTAGTTATTTTGTTGATTTAGAAGCCTTTGCCGATAAAATTGATCATTTAGCCATGTTGCTATTGAGTTTAAGTAATAAAAAAGTACTTAAGCTGATAAATGCGATTCACTCGACCGTAATGGCCTTAAAAGCGGATAAGAGCAAAATCAATGAAACGGCATTTATTGAAATTGCCGCCTCACTCAATTTGCTGGAATATATCAGTGAATATTATCTGCAATTAGATGCTGAAGCTGAGCAGAAAATCACGACGCAAACTGCACGTTTAAAATCATTCGTCAAAGGCAAAACGCTTGCGCCCGCTGTTGAAGCTTTTGCCACCGCTAGCTTGGATGCAAATGTTATTGGTGCAGTGGCTAAGCAAATTATTGGTGCCTTGCAAGTTGCTGAAAAAGCCTTGGATACATTTTTTAGAAATCCTAATAACGTAGTTGTACTGGACGAGACAAATAAACCATTGCAACAGGTAGTGGCGGCGTTCGATATGCTGGAAATGCCTTTACCAAAAACTATCGCTCAATTGAGTGCGGCTTATGTGAATCATTTTAAAACGTCTGAAGCAATAGAGGTACGGGCTACACAATTCGAACTCGTCGCCGAGAGTTTAAGTATGTTAGGACTGTATGCCGAAGAACTGCCTAAAGTGCGAGTGGAGTCAGAGCAGGCGCTTTCAAATGCCTTAGCAAGGCTAGAGCAAGGTGCAAAAGCATTCAACATTCGTTTTGAACTCGATGAATACCTAGAAGTGAAAACTGAGGCTGAAGAAACTCAAAGTCAAACTCAAGTTAGGCTCGCTGAAGTTGAATCTACAGCTCAAAATTCTTCACTTCCACTTGCGCAGGATGATACTGTAATTCCACCTGAATCGGAAGGTGTGACAGATAAAGCAGTTGATTTGGAATTGCAAGATATTTTCTTGACGGAAGCAGAAGAAGTATTAGCCAGCTTAGCACAAAATTTGCAAGCTTTACGCGTAAATGCCACTGACAGCGAAGCCTTGGTTGAAGTGCGTCGCGACTATCACACCTTAAAAGGTAGTGGACGTACTGTGGGTCTGGTCGGGATGAGTGAGGTGGCATGGTCAGTCGAGAAGCTGTTAAATTTAGTGATGGAGCGTAAGGCTTTTCCAACGAATGAGCAGTTAGGCTTTGTAGAAAATACCAGTGCAGCTTTTGCTTGCTGGGTAGCCGAATTGCAAGCGAATAATACCGTAACATTAAATCCAGAACCGTTTCAAAAGCGTGCGGCTGAACTTGAACAAGCTTTTGAGCATGCTTTGGCTGTTACAAAGCCTAAGCCACAAAAAGAAGAAGTGCTGATTGGTGGCACGCGTACTTTAAGTAAAGCGTTCTTCAATATATTCTTGGCAGAGGCTCAGCAACATTTAGCGGTGTTGATTGAAGCACAAAAATCTTTAGCCACCGATACCCATGAATTGCCGTCCGAAGCAAGCCGTCGTGCCGCACACACTTTAGGTAGCAATGCCCTCACTGCCGGCTTTAAATCTACGGGTGATTTGGCACGCGCTTTGGAGCATTGGCTTGATGAGCATGCGGGGGGATGGACCACACAGTCTATCGCGTTGTATGGAAATGTAGTGAAAGCGTTAGCCGATGGATTGGAAAAGGCAAAAGCTTTAAAAAATCCTAAATCAACCCGTGCATTGATTCTGGCTTTGAGTGAGTCTACCGCCAAAATGCAGGCTATTGCAACACAACAGGCAGAAGCGGCAGTTCAAGAGTTGGAGCAAGAAGAAGTTGCCGAAAAATCAGCCAAAAAATCAAAAGCAAAAGTAGCGGAAAATACGGGTGTTCGAGTAGATTCTGTTCTGGACTCTGCCTTAGATGACGCACAAACTGTTCAGGCAGAGGTTCAACCAGAGCCTGTGTTAGATGAAACTGCCATAGTGGAGGCACTTCAAGCGAGTAAGACGCGTGATGGTGCTGTCGATCAGGAATTATTAGGCTTGTTTGTAGAAGAAGCGCGTGAATTAGTGCCACAAGTAGGACGAGATTTACGTGGTTGGCGAGCTAACCCACAGGAAGCAGAATTTGCCGATTCACTTCAACGTGCACTTCACACCTTAAAAGGTAGTGCACGCATGGCCGGGCAGGGGAATATCGGCGACAGTGTTCACAAAATGGAAGATAGAGTCATTCATGCGCTACGACACAGGGCGACTTCAGATGATTTTGATGAGATGTTTGCCGAGTTTGATCGCATTGGTTATATGTTAGAAGATATTACCGGCGGCGTAAAAGTCAATGCTCAGGAGGTTGATGGTGCAGCAACTGATGTCACGCCAACTCGTTCGATTGAACGTAAATCACAATTTTTGCGGATGCGCGCAGATGTTTTAGATCGTTTAATCAATGAGGCGGGTGAAGTTTCTATCATGCGTTCACGCATGGATAGAGAAATGCAATATTTCAAACAGTCCTCTGTAGATTTAACGGATAGCATAAGCCGAATGCGTAGCTATTTGCGTGAGCTGGAAATTGAAGCGGAAACGCAAATGCAGTCACGAATGAGCTTGTTACAAGAAGCGAATGAGACATTTGACCCCTTGGAATTTGACCGATTTACCCGCTTGCAAGAATTAACGCGGATGATGGCGGAAAGTGTCAACGACGTTTCAACGATACAACATGGCTTACTACTAAATCTAGACCAGACTGACGCAGCATTGCAGCAACAAAACCGCATGAACCGTGAATTGCAGCAGGGCTTGATGGGTGTTCGTATGTTGCCCTTTGCTACCATTTCTGAGCGCTTGCAACGTATAGTACGGCAAACCGCGCGAGAACTGAACAAACGCGTTGAAATGAGCATTGAGGGCGAAAATATCGAGCTTGACCGTAGCGTGCTAGACAAAATGGGCGCTCCATTAGAACATTTATTGCGTAATGCCGTTGCACATGGCTTAGAGTCTAGCGAAGAACGTAAACGTTTAGGTAAACCGGAGACGGGCCAGATTTCGCTAAAAGTTAGTTTGGAAAATGATGAAATTACCTTGGTAGTGACGGACGATGGAGCCGGCATTAATCTAGAAAAAGTTAAACAAAAAGCCATTGAAAAAGGACTTTTTACGGTAAATCAAGAGTTGTCTGACCAGGCTTTAATGGCGGTGATATTCGAGCCCGGTTTTACTACCGCAGATAGCGTATCGCAGATTGCAGGCCGTGGCGTCGGTCTGGACGCGGTAAGGAGCGATATTGCCGCATTGAGTGGACGTATTGATGTGAGTAACATTGCTGGCAAAGGCGCCATGTTTAATGTTTACTTGCCGGTGACGTTATCGGTTGCGCAGGTAATTATGGCGCGAGTAGGCAATAAACTGTTTGCCATTCCATCGGTGATGGTGGAGCAAGTGCAAAAGCTCAAACAAAACGACTTAATTACAGCCTACCAAGCACACAAAGTCAGCTGGGCTGGACGAGATTATCCAATACACTTTTTATCTAAATTGATCGGTGAAGTTGATCATGTTGCGCAACAGCATGTATACACTCCAGTGGTGTTGTTGCGAAGTGGTACTTATCGTACCGCGTTGCATGTCGATGAAATTATCGGCAACCAAGAGGTGGTGATGAAGCAGATTGGATCTCAACTTGCACGTGTACCTGGCATGATAGGCGCTACAGTGTTGGGGGATGGTGTTATCGTCTTAGTGATTAATCCAGTGCAATTGGCTAACCGTGAAGCACTTTCTGTTGGTGCAATTAAAGTGACTACAGTAGCACCAGTAGTCGAGCATGTGAAAAAAATCGCACTCGTGGTGGATGATTCGCTGACCATGCGTAAGGTGCTATCGCGCGTATTGGAACGTGAAGATTTTGAAGTGGTGACCGCCAATGATGGTATGGATGCGATTCAAAAGCTTCAACTCCTTACCCCGGATATTATTCTGACTGACATTGAAATGCCACGCATGGATGGCTTTGAATTCTCACGCCACGTTCGAGATAATCAAAAAACTACCAATATTCCCTTGATTGTGATTAGTTCGCGTACTGCAGAAAAACATCGTAACGTAGCTAAAGAATTAGGTGTAAATGCGTTCTTGGGTAAACCAGTGCAAGATGAAGAGCTTATCGAGCAGGTGAATGCCTTATTGCAAGTTAAAGGCTAGTTGAATTTTCAAAATCGATTCGAATGACTCGAATAAAGAAATACATTTATTTTTGTGAAGCTTGTATTTTTCTATATTCGGCAAAGCATGAAGCGGGCAGGCTAATTTAATCTTACTACCAGAATTAGATTGGTTTTGCCTACCTACTTCACTTGGCAGAAATTCACGATTGGAATCAGATTCACTACTTAAGTAGACGGAATTGTCTAGATTTAATGGGTGCGAATCGTTTTTAGAGCTCACTGCATTTTCAGTTGAACCAAACATAACACACCCTTTTTTATTTAGAAATTTCACCAAACTGAATCGCCACTAGTTTGCTATACCAGTATTTATCTAGTTTTAATTAAGTTAAACCTATTTTTTAATTGTTAAATATAAGCTTTTACTGAGTACTATTTTAAATATCAAATGGAAAGTCTGTATTGATGTTTATGAGCCTTATCAGGATTCAATAACTAGAATTAGTCTGATCTAGCAGACTTTATATGACGTTTCAGTGGTAAATCAAATTTATTGTCAATACCAATATTCTTGCTAAGGCAAATTTATTGTCATTAACTCACCCAATTTTAGCTCTCTAAAACTTCACCAATAAGGTAAAATTTGCCTTATGTTACAAACTAGTCAATTCGATTTAAAAGCCCTTTCATTTGTGCATTTGCGCTGTCACAGTGAGTATTCCATTGTGGATGGTATTGTGCGAATTGATGACTATGTAAAGCACGCGCTGAACGACAACATGCCTGCGTTGGCGTTGACAGATTTAAGTAATCTATTTGGTGCGATTAAATTCTATAAGGCCGCTCGTGGCAAAGGTATTAAGCCTATTCTAGGTTGTGATATCTGGCTGGAAAATTCAGCCAATCGCGATCAGCCCTCGCGAATTCTGTTGTTGTGCCAATCGCACGCAGGCTATTTATTGTTATGCCAATTATTGAGTCGCGCCTACCTTAGCAACCAATACCGAGGCCGTGCTGAATTTAAGCGCGAATGGTTTGAAGAAGCAGGGACAGAAGGATTAATTTTATTATCTGGCGCTTTGGCAGGGGAAGTGGGTCTGGCTTGCGCACAGGATAACCAAAAACTTGCACTTCAGTTAGCGTCTGATTGGGAAAGATTGTTTCCAAATCGATTTTATTTAGAAGTGCAACGCGTTGCTAGCACTGCAGATAACGGCGGTTTAAAAACTTTGCAAGAAAACTACATTCAGCAGGTGCGTTCCATTGCAAATGCTTTAAATCTGCCAGTGGTTGCCACCCACCCAATACAATTCACCACCCCCGATGATTTTAGAGCGCATGAGGCGCGTACCTGCATTTCAGAAGGCTATGTGCTGGCCGATACACGTCGCCCGAAAAACTTCACTATGGAGCAATATTTTAAAACCCAAGCTGAAATGGCAGCTTTATTTGCCGACATGCCTGAAGCGCTAACCAATAGTGTGGAAATTGCAAAACGTTGTAATTTAACACTCACACTTGGCAAGAATTATTTACCTAATTTTCCAACGCCGAATAATGAAAGTTTAAACGAATACTTAGTCACAGAAGCTCGTAGAGGCCTCGCAAAACGTTTAGAAGTGCTTTATGCAGAGGAAAGTCTAAGACTCACAAAAAAACCGGCTTACGATGCACGTTTGGACTTTGAAACGAACGTGATCAATCAAATGGGTTTTGCAGGTTACTTTTTAATTGTGGCTGATTTCATTCAGTGGGCAAAGCACAATGGCGTGCCAGTTGGTCCAGGACGCGGTTCGGGTGCTGGTTCTGTAGTGGCTTATAGTTTGGGCATTACCGATTTAGACCCGCTAGAATACAACTTGCTGTTTGAGCGGTTTTTGAACCCTGACCGTGTTTCGATGCCCGATTTTGATATTGATTTTTGCCAAGAGGGGCGAGATCGTGTCATTGATTACGTTAAACAAAAATATGGTTTAGATGCGGTTTCTCAAATCGCCACTTTTGGTACCATGGCGGCAAAGGCTGTGATTCGAGACGTGGGGCGTGTATTAGATTTACCGTTTCATTTTGTAGATGGCATTAGCAAACTGATTCCGATGGAGTTGGGCATTACGCTTTCCGATGCGCTGGTGAAAGAGCCGCAATTGGCCGAGCGCCGTGAGAGTGAAGAGGAACTGCGCGAACTATTAGAATTGGCTTTGAGGTTGGAAGGCTTGACCCGCAATATCGGCATGCATGCTGGAGGCGTATTAATTTCACCCGGTAAAATCTCTGATTTCTCCCCAGTGTATTGTCAGGCGGATGGCGCAAGTTTAGTTAGTCAGTACGATAAAGACGATGTCGAAGCAGTTGGTTTAGTGAAGTTTGACTTTTTAGGCTTACGTACACTGACTATTTTAGAATTGGCGTTGGTGAATGCAAATAAACAGCGTGCTATTGAAAACTTGCCGCCACTCTCGTTTGAAACTTTACCATTGAATGACAAGGCAACTTTCCAACTGCTCAAAACTGCGAATACCACAGCCGTATTCCAGCTCGAGTCTAAAGGCATGAAAGACATGCTCAAGCAAGCGATGCCTGATTGTTTTGAGGATATTATCGCTTTGGTAGCTTTGTATCGCCCGGGCCCGATGGATTTGATTCCAGACTTTTGTCGCCGCAAGCATGGTAAACAACGCGTGGAATACCCACATCCGCTCACGGAGCCTATCTTAAAAGAAACATACGGCATTGCTGTTTACCAAGAGCAGGTAATGCAGATCGCGCAAGTCGTTGCAGGCTACAGCTTAGGTGGAGCTGACTTGCTACGTCGTGCAATGGGTAAAAAGAAGCAAGAAGAAATGGATGCGCAGCGTAAAACCTTTACCGAAGGTGCTATTAAAAATAATATGACGGAGCGGCAGGCGACAGAACTGTTTGATTTGCTGGAGAAGTTTGCTGGCTATGGTTTTAATAAATCACACGCTGCAGCCTATGCGTTGGTTGCGTATCAAACCGCCTATTTAAAAGCCCATTATCCAGCGGCGTTTCTCGCTTCTACCATGTCTGCTGACATGAATAATACCGACAGTGTGCATATCTTTTATGATGATTGTGCACCGAATCAGATTGAAGTCTTGCCACCAGACATCAATCAAAGTGAGTACAAATTTACGCCTGTAAGTAAAACACAAATCTTATATGGCTTGGGCGCAGTAAAAGGGACTGGACAAGCGGCGATTGAGGTGATTCTGCAAGCCCGCAAAAAAGACGGACCATTTAAAGATTTATTCGATTTTTGCAATCGATTAGATTTGCGTAAAGTGAATCGGCGCGTGGTGGAATCATTAATTCGCGCCGGGGCATTTGATCAATTATCACCAAGCCGAAACGCTTTATTGGCAGGAGTATCCATGGCGATGGCGGCAGCAGAGCAAAATAGTGCAAACAGCAATCAAAATAGTTTGTTTGGCGAAATTGCCGATAAAGCGGCAAATATTTTGCCAACCGTGCCAGATTGGTCTGAGCAACAAAGATTGCAGGAAGAAAAAGCTGCACTTGGTTTTTACTTTAGTGGCCATCCTTATTGGGCCTATCAAAAAGATTTGAGCCAGTTTATTTCGACGACGCTTGCAAATTTAACACCGAAAGAACAACCGCAATTGTTAGCGGGGATCGTGTCAGGGGTGCGTATTCGTATGACAGGCCGTGGTAAAATGGCGATTGTTGGTTTGGATGATGGCACGACACGAGTTGAAGTGGTTGTTAACAATGAATTGCTAAATCAGCAGCAAGCTTTTTTAAAAGATGACCAACTAGTAATTATTGAAGGTCGTGTCAGTAATGATGAGTTTTCTGGAGGCGTAAGAGTTAATGCTAGAAAGATTTATGATTTACCAACACTCAGAAACAGTAAAGCCAGTTTCCTAAAGATTTCATGCAATGGCCAAGCGGATGCCGTTAAATTAAAAGAACTGTTAAAACCTTACTGCAAAAACACAGCCGATGAGCAGCGCGGTTGTGCAGTTAAAATTGAATATCATAATAAAACCAGTAAAGTAGAATTAATGTTAGGCAATGACTGGCGTGTTGATTTACATGAAGAACTGATTGCGGGATTAACTGCGTGGTTAAGTCGTGAAAACGTAAAAATCCTATATAATTAAGCATTGTAGGATATAGACTTGTAAGTAAAAGTTACGATTATTAAGTCAGATAGATGAAAACCAATATATGAAAATAAGTTACCTAGACTTTGAACAGCCTATCGCAGAGCTTGAAAGCCAAATTGAAGGTTTGCAAGCTGCGCACGACGCGAATGAAGCGTTAGATATTTCTAAAGAGCTGATTGCATTAGAAAAGAAAAATAAAAAACTGTCGGAAGATATTTACGGCAATTTAAGTGCGTGGCAAATTTCCCAACTAGCGCGTCATCCACAACGTCCTTATACATTAGATTACATTCAAGGCTTGTTTACTGATTTTGAAGAGTTGCATGGTGATCGAGCTTATGCGGATGATCCCGCGATTGTAGGAGGCTTGGCACGGTTTGAAGGTCAGCCTGTGATGGTAATAGGCCATCAAAAAGGCCGCGATGTTAAAGAGCGTCAATACCGTAACTTTGGTATGCCACGACCAGAAGGATATCGTAAGGCACTACGCTTATTCCGTTTGGCAGAAAAATTTGGTATCCCTATCATTACCTTAATTGATACTCCGGGTGCTTATCCTGGCATCGGCGCTGAAGAACGCGGTCAATCAGAGGCCATTGCACGTAATTTATACGTGATGGCGGAACTCAAAACGCCTATTATCGGGGTGATTATTGGTGAGGGGGGCTCAGGCGGAGCATTGGCGCTGGGTGTGGTTGACCAGCTATTGATGTTGCAATACGGCACATATTCTGTTATTTCACCTGAAGGCTGTGCTTCGATTTTGTATAAGAGCGCAGATAAAGCCTCTGTAGCGGCCGAATCGCTTGCAATTACCGCCACGCGCCTCAAAGCTTTGGGTTTGGTTGACCGTATTGTGCCAGAACCCCTTGGTGGTTCGCATCGTGCGCCAGAAGTGGTGATGGAGACACTGCGTGGTGCATTAAAAGAAGAGCTTGCCAAATTAAAACCGAAATCAATTAAATCCTTATTGGTTAGCCGTTATGAGCGCTTAATGGGCTATGGCAAATTTAAAGAAGTCGCAGAAAAGTAACAAGAAGGTTACAGTTTCTGTAACCCATCCTTTAGTTTTACAACTCACTCAATTTTTAAGTAGTCACTTAATGTCCAATCAGCATGTGCTGTTGGCATTAAGTGGCGGCTTAGACTCTAGCGTCTTATTGCATCTACTCACCGCCGTTAAACAAGTAATCCCTTTTGAATTGCATGCATTCCACGTCCATCATGGTTTAAGCAAAAATGCCGATACTTGGGCAGAATTTTGCCAGGCACAATGCCTGCTTGTTAAGGTGCCGCTTCAAATTAATCGTGTTAATGTCGATAAAAACGCCAAATTAGGCATTGAAGCCGCTGCTAGGCAACTGCGATATGATGCTTTACTCAACTATCAGATAAATGGAACTGTGCCAGATTTTATTCTGACCGCACACCATCAAGACGATCAAGCTGAAACGCTGCTTTTACAATTATTCCGAGGCGCAGGTGTTAAAGGCCTGTCTGCAATGGCGACAATAGACACGTCTCGACGCTTGCTGCGCCCATTGCTAGATGTTTCGCGCAAGAGCTTACACGCTTATGCATTGCAGCATAATATTGCGTGGTGTGAAGATGAAAGTAACGATGACACGCAATACGAGCGTAATTTTGTGCGTCATGAAGTAATGCCAATTTTAGAGGCTCGATATGTTTCAGTTAAGCCAGTTCTCGCCAGAACCGCTGCGCATTTAGCAGAAGCGAATGATTTGCTTGATGCTTTGGCGCAGCTTGATGCTAAAAAAATTCTGCAAAAGAATAGCTTGTGTGTGCAAGGATTAAGTGCACTAGACCAGCCTCGCGTTAAGAATCTATTACGCTGGTGGTTCTCGCAAAATCAACTTGCGATGCCTACTTCTGACCATTTAAATGAAATCATTCATCAATTACTCAATGCCAAATCCGATGCAAATATTGATATTCAGCTACAACATCTAAGTTTGAAACGCTATCAACAACGTGCGTACTTGTGTACAGAATATATGGCCAAATCATTTGATATGGTTTGGAATGGAGAGCCGCATTTAAATTTACCCAGTGGTGGTCAATTGCATTTTAGGCAAGTTCTTGGTTCAGGTTTGGCGCTAAAGCATGGCATGACTAAACTAAGAATTACCAAGAGAGCAGGTGGCGAACGCTTTAAACCAGACGCACTCAGACCTACCCGTACACTTAAGCATCTACTGCAAGAAGCAAATATTCCACCATGGCAACGTGAGCATTTACCACTTGTTTACTGGCACGATAACTTGGCTTTTGTGCCGAGTATTGGTGTTGCACATGAGTTGCAAGCGTCTAAGAGTGAGCTAGGTTTAGAGATTACATGGCAAGATTCCGTAATAGAACCACAACTATTTATTTAACATCACTATTAGCTTTGGCCAGATGTTGTTGAGTATCAGTGGTTGTCCCAGTGCATTCGGGTGCAAGCTATCATTTTGAATCAAATGAGGTTTTGCTGCGATATTTTCTAGCATAAACGGTACAAGTGCCACTTGATGCTGCAGACTTAATTGCAAATAGGTTTGATGAAAGGTCTCCGTATACTTAGGGCCATAGTTAGGCGGTATGCGCATGCCAAGCAGTAGCACTTTTACTTTTGCTTTTTTGCAGAGTGATATCATTGCGCTCAGGTTGGCTTTCATTTCTGTTACTGGCAAGCCTCGCAAACCATCGTTAGCACCGAGTTCTAAAATGATGAGGGTGGGCTTTGTTTTGGCGAGCGTATTTTTAAGGCGAGTTAAGCCGCCGCTTGTGGTTTCGCCGCTAATGCTGGCGTTGATGACATCGTAATGATAACCTTGTTGCTGGAGTTTGTTTTGTAATAACACTACCCAGCCTTGTGGCTGGGCTAGGCCATAGGCAGCCGATAAACTATCGCCATAAACTAGGATTTTAGTCTTAGCTAGTGTTTTAGGGTTTTCTGCATTTAATGTTGCAGCGCATGCAACGAAACTGAACCCGAGTAGACTAAACAAAGCTATTGTTGAATGTAGCGCCTTCAAAGCCTGAAGTCCTAAATAAATTTGCTTAGACATTCGACCAACGAACGATTGAAAAATTAATAAAAAGCGGAAAAAAATCAATGCAACAATCTCCTATCATTCAAGCACAACGCCTGACCTATGAATTTATTAGCCATGATAACCATATTCGCGTACTTGAGAATTTAAATTTATCTATTTTTGCTGGTGAGCAAGTGGCGATTATTGGTAGTTCAGGTTCAGGAAAATCAACCTTATTGAGCTTGCTAGCCGGTTTGGACGTGCCAAGTAGTGGTAGCGTTCAAATCCTAAACAAATCATTTAGCAGCTTAGATGAAGATGGCAGGGCGGCGATACGCGCGAGCAGTATGGGGTTTGTCTTTCAGTCATTTCAGTTATTGCCTTCTTTAACAGCCTTAGAGAATGTGATGTTACCACTGCAATTAAAAAATCATCCCCATGCAAAAGAGCTGAGCTCAGGGGCGCTAAATAAAGTTGGATTAAGCGCGCGAGTGCTGCATTATCCTAAACAACTTTCAGGCGGCGAGCAGCAACGTGTAGCAATCGCACGTGCTTTTGCCACGCAGCCTGCCATATTGTTTGCGGATGAACCGACAGGTAATCTTGATAATGCGACTGGGCAAGTGATCATCGAGTTATTGTTCAAAATGAACGCTGAGGCTGGGACCACCTTAGTTTTAGTGACACACGATGCGGTATTGGCGAATCGATGCCAACGCCAGCTTAAATTAGTGAATGGCGTGCTAAATGAAGTGGTGACTGCATGAATTTAAGTGTTCGTTTGGCATGGACGCAAACCCTTAATTTGTGGCGTTCAGGCGCGTTGCGTGTTTTAGTTTTTTCGCTAGTTTTGGCAGTAGCTGCCATTACTTCAACAGGGTTTTTTACGCAACGTGTCGAAACCTCGCTTAACCAGCAAGGCGGATTATTGCTCGGCGGTGACCTTGCGGTATTGTCCGATCATGAAATTCCAGATAGGTTTTTGAAACGTGCTATGAATCAAGGCATAGCAACGGTTAAAACCTACGAGTTTGCCAGTATGGTGGTATTTGGCGAGACAAATCAACTTTCAGAAATCAAGGCGGTTGCCGCAGGTTTTCCGCTTAGAGGTGATTTAACAATCGGTAAAGGCCCAACAGATATAGGTCAGGTGGTGAAAACGACTCCAAACCTAGGCGATGTTTGGCTTGAGCCTAGATTGGCGAATTTACTCAATGTGAAAATTGGCGACAAAGTTGAAGTAGGCGAGCGTCAGTTAGCCGTTAGTGCAATATTAATACGTGAGCCATCACGTGGCGGAGATATGTTTGGTTTTGCACCTCGCTTGATGATGAATGCAGCCGATTTGCCTTCTACCAAACTGATTCAATATGGCAGTCGAGTGAAATACCAACTCTTGCTTGCTTCCAGTCCGCAGAAAGTAAATCAATATTCTGCGCAAACCAAACCAGAATTAGGCCGCGGCGAGAAAATACAAGATGTGCGAAATGCGCGTCCGGAAATTAAATCAGCACTCGAAAAAGCGCAGCAGTTTCTAGGCTTGTCTGCCATGGTCAGTGTGATTTTGGCAATGGCTGCGATGTTGCTTTCCAGCTTGCCCTATATAAAGCAAACTTTGGATGCATTTGCATTAATGCGCTGTTTTGGCGCCTCTAAAAATGTAGTGTTGCAAGTGTTAGCCATACAAACGCTTTTAATTGCATTCTTTAGTGCCTTGTTGGGCGTGGCGTTCGGATATATCGGCCAGTTGGGGTTAGCAAAGTTAGCAGGTAGTTTGTTTTTAGAAGCGCTGCCACCCGCTTCTGCCATGCCTGTGTTGCTTGGCATCATCACCAGCGTTGCAATGATGTTTGCCGTGGTATTGCCGCACGCCTGGCAAATGCGCAATCTCACGGCGATGAACATTCTGCGACGCGACACGCTGACACAGCCAGTTTCTGCTCAAGCTAAATTTCTGCCTGCTATCGTGGTGATGGTTGCAATGATTTTTTGGCAAGCGCGTGACATCAAGTTGGCTTACTCCACAATCCTTGCCTTATCACTACTCTGCATAGCTATTGTTGGTATTTCGTATCTTCTGGTAGGTTTAGCGTATCGATTATTCAATTTATCAACACAAAGACCCATGCTCAATGATATTAAGATAGGCGTACTTGGTCTTAAGCGTCGCTTTGGCTTGTCTACCTTGCAGATGATAGGTTTCAGTATGGGACTTATGGTGCTGATGTTGTTAGCCTTGATTCGCGGCGATTTGATACGAAACTGGCAGGCCTCGCTGCCTGCTGATGCGCCCAATCGGTTTGTCATTAATATTCAACCTGCGCAAATTGCGGGGGTTAAGCAATTTTTTGAGCAACAACACATTAAGGGGGGCACGATTTTTCCGATGGTACGAGGCCGTTTGATTCGTCAAAATGGCAAAGATCTCGGCAAAACGCAGTGGCAAGATGAGCGTGCTAAACGCCTAGCAGAACGTGACTTCAACTTATCGTGGGCGGCACAAATGCAAAGTGACAATAAGTTATTGTCAGGCCGTTGGTGGACATCACAGGAATATGGCAAGCCTTATTTGTCAATTGAGCAAGATTTAGCCAAGACCTTAGGCATAAAACTAGGCGATCAATTGGATTTTGATGTGGCAGGAACGCCACTTACGCTGACCGTCACCAGCCTTAGAAAAGTTGAGTGGGACACCATGCGCGCTAACTTTTTTGCAGTGGCACCGCCGGGCGTGTTGGAGGGTTTTTCTGCCAATTATATTAGTAGCTTTCATTTGCCTTTAGGGGCTGATGCCCCGATGAATCAACTGATTCGCACTTATCCGAACTTGACCGTGATTGACGTTGCAGCACTGATGCAGCAAGTGCGCGGTATTATGCAAAAAATGAGCAGTGCCATTGAGTATGTGTTTATTTTCAGCTTAATCGCGGGGATGGCCGTGCTCTACTCAGCCTTAGTAGCTACTCGGCAAGAGCGTGTAACGGAAGCGACGCTGATGCGCGTATTTGGCGCTTCTCGGTGGCAGGTGAGTGTAGCTTATATTAGCGAGTTCGCTAGTATTGGCATAATCGCTGCAGTCGTCGCTACGGTGGCGGCTAATCTTCTGGCGTATTATCTTAGTGCGTATGTGTTGGATATTCCGTTTCAATTTAACCTGACATTAGCCCTGAGTGCTATGTTGGGCGCTGCGATTCTAATTCCGCTGGCGGCTTGGTTAGTACTGCGTGGGTTTTTGAATGTAGCTCCGAGACAGTTGTTGAATAGTATTTAAATAATTTCTCTATTTAATCACACATTAAATTAACAACTACGCTTATTCTGCAATGACGCCGAAATGCCTCACATGTTATGATTGAGGCAATCAAAAACTGGAAGAATGTCATGCAAATTGGTACCCCATTAAGTCCAAGCGCCACACGTGTTATGTTGCTTGGGAGCGGCGAATTAGGTAAAGAAGTTATTATTGCGCTGCAGCGCTTAGGTGTAGAAGTCATCGCAGTAGACCGTTATAAAAATGCACCAGGTCATCAAGTAGCGCATCGTGCCTACACCATCGACATGACGAATGATAAGGCTTTGCGTGAGTTAATCGCGCAAGAAAAGCCCCATCTAATCGTGCCTGAGATTGAAGCACTAAATACCAACACGCTTGCGGATATTGAATCTGCAGGTATCGCAATAGTAATTCCAACGGTTAAGGCGGTACAACTCACCATGAATCGTGAGGGCATTCGCAGGCTGGCGGCGGAAGAACTTAAACTACCAACCTCACCTTATGCTTTTGCGCGTAGCGAAGCTGAACTGCAAGCCGCCATTGATTCAGGAATAGGCTACCCATGCTTCATTAAACCTACCATGTCGTCGTCTGGTAAAGGGCAATCTCGCATCACTAATGCAAGCGAAGTTAAAACGGCGTGGAATTACGCAGCCTCTGGCGGTAGGGTGAATCAAGGTGTGGTGATTGCAGAAGGTCAGATTGATTTTGATTACGAAATCACTTTGCTCACGGTACGAGCAAAAAATGCCCAAGCTGAAGTGCAAACCTATTTCTGTGAGCCTATCGGCCACGTGCAGAAAAATGGCGATTACGTTGAAAGCTGGCAACCACAGGCAATGACTACAGGCGCATTGCAAGAATCTAAACGTATCGCAAAGGCTGTAACTGATAGCTTGGGTGGCCTTGGTCTATTCGGTGTGGAATTGTTTATCAAGGGCGATAAGGTCTGGTTCAGTGAAGTTAGCCCGCGTCCGCATGATACCGGCATGGTGACCATGGCCAGCCAGCGCTTTAGTGAATTTGATTTACATGCTCGCGCCATTTTAGGTTTGCCTGTCGATGTGAACTTACGCGAACCAGGTGCGAGTGCGGTAATTTACGGCCAGCACGAAACCAAGAGCCTGGTGTTTGATGGTGTTGAAGCCGCATTGGCTGTGCCTAGTAGCGATATTCGTCTATTCGGCAAGCCAGAATCTTTTGTTAAAAGACGTATGGGGGTGGCTTTGGCAACGGGTTCTAATACCGACGAAGCACGAAGCCGAGCACAGTTAGCCGCCAGTCTAGTAAAACCTAAAGTCGCCTAAACAAATAAAAGTCAGATTGAAACAACAGACATGCTGAATAAAGTAGAAGAAGCGGGCGCGAGTAAAACTACGTTTTTTGAATTGCTAGGCGGCGAAGCGAAAGGCACAGAAAACATCCGTAAATTGGTGGAAGCATTTTACGATGTGATGGACAGTGACCCTAAAGCCGCACCCATTCGGGCCATGCATCAAACTGATTTAACCTCGGCACGAGAGAAACTGTTTATGTTCCTCACTGGTTGGACCGGTGGCCCACAGTTATATATTGAACGCTACGGCCACCCCATGTTGCGTAAACGACACCTACCCTTTGCAATTGATGAATCCGCACGCGACCAGTGGATGTACTGCATGATTAAAGCCATGCATCAATTAGCTTATGATGAACTGCTGATGAAGCGGTTGGCAGAACAGCTTTACGGTGTGGCTGATTTCATGCGCAATCAGTAAATTTTAGTATTTACTTAGTTGGTTCTTAACCACTCAATAACAACTTCAGCATTTTTGTCTGGTGGGAATACTGGATAAAACACTTTGACTATGTGATTTTTATCAATAATCATCGTTAAGCGTTTATAGAGTTCAAGTTCTCCCACATTAAATACAGGCAGACCAAGTAGATATTTAAGTTGTAATTGACTATCGCTTAATAACTCAAATGGCAGATGTAAGCGCAACTTGGCTTCAAGTTGATACTCTGTGGTTTGTGAACTAACCCCATAAATATTCGTGTTTAATAATTTTAATTCAGCAAAATAATCTCTGAAACTGCATGACTGTGGTGTACAGCCTCGTGCGCCAGGGATAGTGTCCCAATCATCAGGTAGCGCAACATTAGGCTGCCCTGTCATTGGGTAAAAGTAAAGGACAGATTTGCCAGTCAAGTTGTCAATATTGATAAAACTGCCATCCGTTGATCTTAACTGTATGCTAGGTAGACACAGCCCTTCTATGTGTTTAGCAGCCCCATCATCTATTGGTGTAGGTAGGTTACTTGGTAATCCTGAAAGGTTCAAAATTTAGGTATTCTGAATCACAATATTAGGAAACTTACCGCTGTGATCTAAGCTGGCATTGGCAATCTTTATGGCTGCTTTACGGGCTATTTCTTTATAAATACCTGATATTTTAGAGTCTGGAGTTGCTATCACCGTGGGTTTTCCACTATCCGCTTGCTCGCGGATGCTAATGTTTAGAGGCAAACTACCGAGTAAATCTACATTGTAATCTTTACACATCAGCGCGCCACCACCTGCGCCAAAAATATGCTCTTCATGTCCACACTGGCTACAAATGTGCGTACTCATGTTTTCTACAATGCCTAAAATAGGAATGCCAACTTTCTCGAACATTTTTAAACCCTTGCGTGCGTCGAGTAAGGCAATATCTTGTGGTGTAGTAACAATAATGGCGCCAGTAACAGGAATTTTTTGTGCAAGTGTCAGTTGAATGTCGCCCGTGCCTGGCGGTAAGTCGATGATCAGGTAATCCAAATCGCGCCATTTTGTTTCGCGCAATAATTGTTCTAGTGCACCCGTTACCATAGGTCCGCGCCAAACCATCGGCGTGTCAGCGTCAATTAAAAAGCCAATTGACATGGCTTGAATGCCATGTGCCTGCATTGGGTCCATAGTTTTACCATCGGTGCTTTCTGGGCGACCATGAATGCCTAGCATTTGCGGCTGGCTAGGGCCGTAAATGTCGGCGTCTAGTAGGCCTACTGTTGCGCCTTCAGCAGCTAATGCCAAAGCTAAGTTAACCGATGTCGTTGACTTACCTACACCGCCTTTACCCGAAGCCACTGCAATGATATTTTTCACATTTGGCAACAAAGTCACGCCTTGTTGGGCTTTATGTGCCACGATGCGGCTGCCAATGTTCACGGTCACATTGGCAACGTCGGGCAAGTCTTTGAGCGCATTATTCACTAGTGTTTTTACGTCTGACATCACAGATTTTGCTGGATAACCGAGCACAATATCAACACTCACATCATTGCCGTTAATTTGAATGTTTTTCGCAGACTTGCTGCTTATGAAATCTTTACCGGTATTTGGGTCTATGCAAACCTTTAGTGTGCTTTGGATGAGTAATTCTGAAATTGCCATGCCGAAATTCCTGATTAAAAATAAATAGTGTTACTTGAGTAAAAAGATAAGGTATTTTAACCGATTGTATGCGTAATTGTCAGATTGATTCTAGCGTTTAAAATTCAATTTTGCCTAAACCTATCACTTGTTGGAATGTGGATTCTCGGTTCATTTCGCACAAATCAACAATCAGCGCTGGGTTAAGCCTGCGTCATTTGCTAGAATAGCGATTTAGCTTAATAGATCCATTTATCTCATGGCAACTGCAAATACTCCTCGTAAAATTCTCGTTACCTCTGCGCTTCCGTATGCAAATGGCAGCATCCATTTAGGTCATTTGGTGGAATATATTCAAACTGATATTTGGGTGCGTTATCAAAAAATGCAAGGAAATATCGTGCATTATGTTTGTGCGGATGACACGCACGGAACGCCGATTATGTTACGCGCAGAAAAAGAAGGCATCACTCCAGAAGCTTTGATTGACGGTGTTCATAAGGAGCATTTGGCCGATTTTAGCGAATTCCTGGTTGCGTTTGATAATTACCATTCAACCAATGCGCCTGAAAATAAGGAGTTGTCGGAAAGTATTTATAAAAAATTAAAAGCTAACGGAAAAATCGCCACAAAAACCATAGAACAGTTCTACGATCCAGTTAAAAACATGTTTTTGCCAGACCGTTTTATTAAGGGTGAGTGTCCAAAATGTCATGCAAAAGACCAATATGGCGATTCGTGCGAAGTCTGTGGCGCAACTTATAACCCAACAGAGTTGATTAATGCTTATTCGGCCGTTTCAGGGGCAGCACCAATACGCAAAGAAACAGAACATTACTTTTTCAAACTTTCAGAATGTGAGCAGTTTCTAAAAGATTGGACACGTTCAGGCACGCTTCAGGGTGAAGCAGCCAACAAAATGGGTGAGTGGTTTGAAAATGGTTTGAATGACTGGGATATTTCCCGTGATGCGCCATATTTTGGTTTTGAAATTCCAGATGCCCCAGGAAAATACTTCTATGTGTGGCTAGATGCACCTATCGGCTATATGGCGAGTTTCAAAAACCTTTGCCAAGCTAAAGGTCTGGATTTTGATGAATATTGGTCTAATGACAGCAAAACAGAGCTCTATCATTTTATCGGTAAAGATATTCTGTATTTCCATGCGTTATTCTGGCCGGCAACGCTAGAGTTCAGCGGACACCGTAAACCTACACAAATTTTTGCGCATGGCTTTTTAACCGTCAACGGCGAGAAAATGAGTAAGTCGCGGGGTACCTTTATAACGGCTCGTAGCTATTTAGACCACGTTAAAAATCCAGAGTATTTGCGTTATTACTATGCAGCAAAAATTAATAGCACCATGGAAGACATTGATTTAAGTTTGGATGATTTTGTAGCGCGTGTGAATAGCGATTTAGTAGGAAAATACATCAATATTGCCAGTCGTACGGCTGGCTTTATTAATAAACGCTTTGATGGAAAATTAGCGCCCTCAGTCAATAATGTGGTAGTTAATGAAATTAAATTATCTGCGCAGACCATCGCTGAAAATTATGAGATTCGCGAGTATGGTAAGGCCTTGCGCGAAATTATGCGCTTGGCAGACGCTGCTAATGGTTTTGTCGCAGAAAAAGCGCCTTGGGTAATCGCCAAGCAAGCAGGGCAAGATGCGGTTTTGCAGCAGGTTTGCTCAGATGCCCTTGAAATGTTTCGCTTGTTGACTTTGTACCTTAAGCCTGTCTTGCCTAAACTGGCTGAAAATATTGAAAAATTTCTTAATATAGCTTCCTTATCATGGAATAGTGTAGATAGTTCACTGGTGCAGGATCACACTATTAATGCCTATGAGCACTTGATTACACGTATCGACCCAAAACTCATTGAAACGATGACAGAAGCAAATAAGGAAAACTTACAAGCCACAGCAGCCCCACAAGCGCATTCGGAACAGCACCATGCAGCACATCAGCAAAATGAAGCCAATGCAGAAATCGCGGAGGCCGAATACATCAGCATTGATGATTTCACTAAAGTAGATTTACGTATCGCTAAAATCGTTAGTGCTGAACACGTGGAAGGTGCGGAAAAATTACTTAAATTAACGCTTGATATTGGTGAAGATAAGCCTAGACAAGTATTCGCTGGTATTAAATCGGCATATGACCCTGCAACATTGATTGGACGACTAACAGTCATGGTGGCTAATTTGGCGCCACGTAAAATGAAATTTGGTTTGAGTGAAGGTATGGTGTTGGCTGCAAGTGATGAACAGGGAGGCCCCTTCATTTTGAGTCCAGATGCAGGTGCAACGTTAGGCATGCGCGTTAAATAATGATATGATGCTTAAAAAGTTAGGCGTGGGAAAAATTCACACGAGTTCATGATTAAATGTCATTCAGGTGAATACATAAGTGCCTGCTTAACTTTTGTTTAGTAGTTTTATGCTAAATAACAATTTTTGCCTTAGAAAAGGAAATGTAAATGAAATTTATAAAAATTCAATTATTGCTAGCACTATTGTTTTCTGGCCAAGTAATGGCAGATGATAGCAATGTTAAAACTATATTAGGTGGTGGCTTAGGTGCCGCTGCGGGTACTGCAATTGGCGGTGTCGTTGGCGGTAGCACGGGAGAAGTTGTTGGTGGTGCGGTCGGTGGTGGTTTGGGTGGTGCCGTTACTACAAAAGGAGAAGGTCAAACGGGAGCTGTTATCGGTGGTGCTGTTGGCGGGGGTGGCGGTGCTTACGTGGGCCGTAAGGTGACTGGAAGTAAAACGGGAGCAATTGTTGGTGCGGGTGCAGGCGGTGCTGGTGGGGCTGTAATTGGCAAGGTCATTGCCGAGCCAGATCGATACTCCAATCGAAATTATGACAATCGTCGATACAACAAACATAAAAAACATAAAAGACATAAGCGCCACCATGATCAACACGATGATTAATACCTAGTACAGATATGCTATTCAAAGTAGCCTAAAAAAAACAAAAAGCCCCGAACAGGGGCTTTTTGTTTTAGTAATGTCGCTAACGGATTATTTTTTAGCGGCTTCTTTTCTAGCTTTTTCTGCGGCTTCTTTATCTGCTTTAGCTTTTGCTTTTTCAGCCTTTGCTGCCTCTTTGGCTGCTTTTTTATCTGCTTTTTCTTTCTCTTTAGCTGCTTTTTTCTCCGCTTTTTCAGCTTCTTTAGCCGCTTTTTTATCTGCTTTTTCTTGCTCTTTCGCAGCAGATTTGTCTTCTACTTTTTCTGACTTCTTAGCATCTTTATCTTTCGTTGATTTTTCTGCTTTTGCTGGTTTGTCGGTAGTCACGGCCGCTTTGTCAGTTTTTTCTGCTTTTTCCTTGGCTGGCTTAGCCTCTTTTGTTGATTTGCTATCTGTTGATTTGGCAACTGCAGTTGTAGCGCCATTTACTGAGATGTCTTTACGTACGTTTTGCAGTGTTACTGGACCAACGCCTTCGACTTTTTCTAAATCATCAATCGATTTGAAATTACCATTTTTTTTGCGGTAATCGATAATTGCTTGTGCTTTTACTGGTCCAATGCCATCTAGGCTTTCAAGTTCCGCTTGGCTGGCGGTATTGATATTTACACCGGCTAGCGCGCTTAAGCTAAAGCTTAAAAAGGTTAGTAAAGCTAATAACATTTTTTTCATTTTTATTTCTCCGTAAGATAAGTAAATTAAGTTAAGTTAAGTTAATTAAGATGCAATTAGTAAATCTAAACACGGTAATAAATCATTATTCAACAAATTTGAATTAATGCTAAATCATAGCTTATAAAGTAACCATTATACAAATAGCAGTAATTTATAATGCTATAACAAAATCATCTTATGTTTTTGCAGAAATACATTCGTTATAGATGGCTTCTAATGCTTTTTGTGGATTCTCGGCTTGAGTAATTGGCCGACCTATTACTAAATAACTCGATCCATTTTTAAGTGCATCCGCTGGCGTGACAACGCGTGACTGATCGTCTTGGTTGACATTTGCAGGGCGTATACCGGGAGTTACTAAGCAGAAATCATCACCGAACTGTAAACGCAACATATTTGCTTCAAGCGCAGAGCAAACTACGCCATCTAAACCTGCCAGTTTCGTTAATTTGGCAAGATTGAGTACATGCGTCGTTAACTCTGTTTGAATGCCAATTTGATTTAGGCTATGTTGATTCATGCTGGTTAGAACGGTGACCGCAATGAGTAGTGGTTTGGAATTGGTATTTTGAATGGCTTGCTGTGCAGCCTGCATCATTTCTAAGCCGCCGCTCGCATGAACGTTTAGCATCCAAACACCTAGATTGCTGGCCGCCGAACAAGCTTTTGCGACAGTATTAGGAATGTCATGGAATTTTAAATCTAAAAAAACACCAAAATTGGCATGAGTCAACTGCTCAACAAACTTCGGACCTGTGCTGGTAAAGAGTTCTTTACCAACTTTCACTCGACAGAGTGATGGATCAAGTTGATTGACTAAGTTGAGTGCGCTTGCTGCGTCTTGATAATCTAGTGCAACAATAATTTTTTGGTCGTTTTTCATGGTGATTAATTTTTATTAGATTGCACTGGGTTCGGCAGGTAACGCTTCCCACGCGTTGCAAGCCGGACATTGCCAATGGTGGTATTTGGCTTTAAAACCGCATTGTTCGCAGTGGTAGGCTGTTTTATTGCCAATGGCATGCCGAACAGTTTGTTGCATTAATTGAAGGTCGTTAAATTGAATGTCTTTAAAAGTAGTATTTTCTGCTTGGTCAGTTTGTTGCTTAATTGCAATCGTTCTGGCCTGCAAAAGTTGATCTAAAACACTTAAACTAGGCATTTTAATAAGCTCAGTACGCGCTAATATGGCTGCACTTTCAGGCCCATTTTCTGCTAATGTAGCTTCATAAAGTACATTAATCAGTGTGGGTAATTTATAATTTTGCAAATAGGACTGCAGAAGTGCTAAACCTTCTGCTGTTTGTTTAATTGCGCGAAAGCTAGCAAGCAATTTAGGTGCAATTAAGCCTAAATATTCGGGTTGTTGAAATTCGATTCTGCGCCAAGTTGAAATAGCTTCTTTATGGGCATCGGCTTCGGCTTCCATATCACCCAAAAGCACGTTTGCGCGCACACAATTTTTATTTGCATTTAGCGCCTGATCCAGTTCGAATCTGGCGGTATGTGTGTCATTGGCAAGTTTTGATTTGATCGCCATTTCGCAATAGTAATGTGAAATTTCAATACGAAATGGTACGCCTGAGAGTCTTTCCAACTCCGTTGCAGCTTTAATTGCCCGTTCCCATTCGCGTTCACGCACGTAGATTTCAAGCAGCGCACGCAAGGCAGGTTGGCGATACCGATCATCATTGAGTGACTCAAAGAGTTCCTCTGCGCGGTCAAGCAGCCCCGCTTTTAGGTAATCTTGTGCAAGTTCAGCGGTAACCGCTAATTTTTGTTGCGGTTCGAGTTCCTTTTTTTCGAGTAAATTCAGGTGTAAGTGAATGGCTCGGTCAACTTCGCCACGTTTTCTAAATAAACTGCCTAATGCAAAATGTAATTCGAGTGAGTCGGTATTTGCTTGTACCGCCTCGGTAAAGGCTTCAATAGCTTTGTCCTGTTGATTGGTAATCAGGAAATTTAAGCCTTTAAAATAGGCTGCAGGTAATGCGGTGGATTCCGCTAACAATTGCTTAAGGTCAACTCTAGCTGCCAGCCAGCCAAGGCTGAAAAATAGCGGTAGTGCTAATAACCACCAAAATTCAAATTCCATGTAGATTCACTTTATTGATATTTTATTGTGGAAAATATTTAATGGAGACATGCTTGATTAGGTATTAAAGACATGATGTATTCCACAACTGTAATTTTAGCTTAAATT
>NZ_JABFRA010000136.1 GCF_013141425.1 Methylotenera sp.
AACCCTAAGCCGCGCTTATTCCGCGTGAGAGAAGCACAGGGCATTGTGAACCGCTTTGGTTTTAATAATTTGGGCGTCGATAATTTAATCGAGAACGTAAAAGCCGCTAAATTCAAAGGCGTGTTGGGCATTAACATTGGTAAAAACTTTAATACGCCAATGGAAAACGCGGTGGATGATTATTTGATTTGCATGCGAAAAGTATATGCGTATGCGAGTTATATCACGGTGAATATTTCATCGCCCAACACTAAGAATTTGCGCGCTTTGCAAGAAAAAGATGCTTTATCTAGTTTGTTGGCTACGCTTAAATTAGAGCAAACTAAGCTCGCAAATCAGCATGGTAAATATGTGCCAGTGGCTTTAAAAATTGCACCTGATTTAGAACAAGAACAAGTGAATGAAATTGCTGATTTGTTGATGCAACATAAAATTGACGGTGTAATTGCGACTAATACCACTTTGGCGCGTGACATGGTGCAGGGCATGGAACATGCCGAAGAAACAGGCGGCTTGTCTGGTGCGCCTGTGCGTGAAAAATCAACATTAGTCATTCAGCAATTATCGCAGCGTTTGCAAGGTGCGGTACCGATTATTGGCGTGGGTGGTATTTTGAGCGGCGCCGATGCCGTTGAAAAAATCGCCGCTGGCGCAGACCTTGTGCAGGTATACAGCGGGCTGATTTATAAAGGGCCAAAGCTGGTGCATGAAATTTGTAAATCGCTAGGGTGATTTTTAGCAGCAATGGCGCTACCTATTTTATATTCTTATCGCCGTTGTCCCTACGCTATGCGCGCTCGTATGGCACTCAAGCTGGCAAATATTGACGTTGAAATTCGTGAAATTTCATTACGCGAAAAGCCTGCGCATATGTTGCAAGTTTCACCAAAAGGCACCGTGCCTGTGTTGGTGCTGCAAGACGGAAGCGTGATTGAACAAAGCTTGGAAATCATGCAATGGGCATTAAAAACACATGCCCTGCAGACCAATATCCATGCGGCTTCCAGAGCATCTGTTTTAGCACTTATTTCCGAAAATGACGATGCATTTAAATGTGCTTTAGATGCTTACAAATACCCTGAGCGCTACCCAAATAAAACACAAAGTCAGCATCGCGCTGATGGCGGAGTGTTTTTACAAAAACTAGAAAATTTGCTACAAGGCAATCTTTATTTATTCGGCGCCATACCAAGCTTGGCAGATGTTGCAATTTTCCCGTTTGTGCGCCAATTTGCGGCGGTGGATGCTAATTGGTTTGAAACCACACCTTATCCAAAATTACGGATTTGGCTACGAACGCTAGTTGAATCGAAATTGTTTGCGAACATCATGCAAAAACAGCCAACTTATATTGAATAAGTTGGCTGTTTTTTAACAGCTGTAAGTGATGCAAATTTAAACTTCGGCTAATGCACTTTCTGATACTGTTTTATCGCCAGAAAAAATCAATTTTACTTCATCTTTACTATCAATATCCACATGTACGCTGCCGCCATTAGCCAGTTTGCCGAACAATAACTCATCAGCCAAAGCCTTACGAATGGTGTCTTGAATCAATCTAGACATTGGTCGAGCGCCCATGAGTGGGTCAAAGCCTTTTTTGCCCAAGTAAGCCTTCAATGTATCGCTAAAGGTCACTTCGACTTTTTTATCATGTAATTGGTCTTCTAATTGAATCAAGAATTTATCTACCACGCGAATGATAATATCTTGTGACAATGCGGCGAATGACACCGTAGCATCCAAACGGTTGCGGAACTCTGGTGAGAATAAGCGTTTAATATCAGCTTGCTCGTCACCGGCTTGTTTCGCAGTAGTGAAGCCCATGTTGGCTTTTGATAAGTTTTCTGCACCCGCGTTGGTCGTCATAATAATCGTAACGTTTCTGAAATCCGCCTTGCGACCATTGTTGTCGGTGAGCGTGCCGTGATCCATTACTTGCAACAGAATGTTGAAAATATCAGGATGCGCTTTTTCAATCTCATCAAGCAACAATACACAATAGGGGTGTTTAGTAATGGCTTCAGTCATCAAGCCACCTTGTTCAAAACCCACATAGCCTGGAGGCGCACCGATCAAACGACTTACCGCGTGGCGCTCCATATATTCACTCATATCGAAGCGAATGAGCTCAATGCCCATGATGTAAGCGAGTTGTTTAGCAACTTCAGTTTTACCAACACCAGTCGGGCCGCTGAATAAGAAGCTACCAATTGGTTTGTTATTGCCACCCAAGCCGCTACGTGCCATTTTCACGGCAGAGGTCAGCGCTTCAATCGCTTTATCTTGGCCAAATACCACGGCTTTTAAATCGCGCTCAAGTGTTTTAAGTGCGCTTCTGTCATCCGCGGAAATATTTTTAGGTGGAATGCGGGCAATTTTGGCAATGATGTCTTCAATCTCTTTGTTGCCAATCACTTTTTTCTGTTTCGATTTTGGCAAGATACGTTGCGCCGCACCAGCTTCATCTATCACGTCGATTGCCTTATCTGGTAAGTGACGGTCGTTAATATATTTCGCTGATAATTCTGCTGCGGTTGTCAGCGCGCTAGCACTATATTTAACGCTATGGTGAGACTCAAAGCGAGATTTCAAACCTTTTAAGATTTCAATCGTTTCCGCTACGCTTGGTTCGACCACATCCACCTTTTGAAAGCGGCGTGACAGCGCGTGGTCTTTTTCAAAAATTCCGCGATACTCTTGGTAAGTCGTCGCGCCAATGCATTTAAGTGTGCCGTTTGATAGTGCGGGTTTTAACAAGTTGCTTGCATCCAAAGTGCCGCCACTGGCAGAGCCTGCACCAATCAAGGTGTGAATCTCATCAATAAATAAAATCGCATCAGGGTTTTCAGCTAGTTGCTTCATCACGGCTTTTAAGCGTTGCTCAAAATCACCTCGGTATTTTGTGCCCGCCAGCAATGCACCCATGTCGAGCGAGTAAACCGTTGCATTCGCCAAGACATCAGGAATATCTTTTTCAACAATACGGCGCGCTAAACCTTCCGCAATCGCTGTTTTACCCACACCAGCCTCACCGACCAGTAATGGATTGTTTTTGCGGCGACGGCATAAAGTTTGAACCACACGCTCTAACTCAGGGCCACGTCCAATGAGCGGGTCAATTTTACCCGCGGCCACTTGAGCGTTTAAGTTAAGCGTATAACTTTCCAGTGCGCCAGATGGTGAAGCTTCAACATCAGCCTCTGTGTCTGCGCTTTCAGGTTTTGCTGTTTCACCAATTTTCGATACGCCGTGCGAAATAAAATTCACCACATCTAAGCGTGTCACACCTTGTTGGTGCAAGAAAAATACTGCATGCGAATCTTTTTCACCAAAAATGGCGACGAGTACATTAGCTCCCGTCACTTCTTTTTTCCCTGAAGATTGTACATGCAGCATGGCGCGTTGAATCACACGTTGAAAGCCAAGGGTAGGTTGAGTATCTACGTCCTCTTGACCATTCACAGTCGGCGTGTGTTCTTCAATGTATTGGTTGAGTTCGGTGCGCAGTACTTCTAACTTTGCCCCACACGCGCGCATCACCTCTGCGGCGGTTGGGTTGTCTATCATCGCAAGTAATAAATGCTCAACCGTAATAAGCTCATGGCGCTTTTGTCTGGCGTCCATAAAGGCCATGTGTAGACTAACTTCCAATTCTTGAGCGATCATTTTAGATCCTTAAATTTCAATATTAATTTCAATTCCTGATAATCTTCAGGCTGGTTCTACTACACACTGTAATGGATGCTGCTGAGCTTTTGCATAGTTAAGTACTTGATTCATTTTAGTTTCTGCAATATCTTGTGGATATACACCACATACCGCAACGCCTTCTGTATGTACTTTGAGCATAATTTGCGTTGCTTGTTCACGGCTTTTGTTAAAAAATCGCTCAATACATTCCACTACAAATTCCATTGGCGTGTAATCATCATTCAGTAGCAACACCTTAAACATGGGGGGCAATTTTGGTTTTGCAACTTCAGGTTTAAGTGCCGTGTCATGATCAGCAGGCCTAGTAGTATTGGGTAAGTTAGCCATATAGGACTATTTTGAGCCAAACTACAGAAATTTCAAGCGTATTTTGAATATGGTTATGATAAATGACCTATTTAGTTTCATTCTATTGAATAAAGCTAAAAAACGTAGGTTGATTTAAGGTAACGTAAATTAACGATTGAAATGGTTTGTCAGGCTTGAATAGCGAAGCGACTTAAGAATTACAACTTAGGCGCTAAAATTTAGGGGTAGTGAAAGGGGTATTGTAAAACAGTCATGCAGGAAACTAATATTTAAGGAAAAATTTTAACGCTTTTCACAATACGATCTTGTGTTTGTACGATTTCAATCACGTGCGTTCCAACCTTAAAGCTGGTATTGGATTCTGGAATGTCTTCAAAATGCTCGAGTATTAGTCCATTAATGGTACGCGGACCGTCTAACGGTAAACTCAAATTGAGTTTTTTATTTAAATCACGCAAGGTACTGCTACCGTCGACTAGCCAGCCACCGTCATCGTCCTCGCGGTAGCTCCCCAGTCGAGAGGGTGACTGGGTGGTAAAGTCGCCAATAACTTCTTCTAAAATATCTTCTAATGTGACTAAGCCTTTAAACTCGCCGTATTCATCCACAACCAGCGCGACACGTTGCTGCTTTTCTTGAAACTGCTGTATTTGTGTATAAAGTGGTGTGCCCGACGGGATGAAATACGGTTCGCTAATAATTTCTAGTAATGCTTCTTTATATAAATCATTGTTATCGTGATGCGAACGTAATTGCGACATAACTTTGCGTAAGTGCAATATTCCGATGATTTCTTCGTTCTCACCTTGGCGTACAGGTAGGCGGGTATGTTGACTGCTGGAAATTTGCTGCAAAATATCTTCTAGCGGCGCATCAAAGTCGATCGATTCAACTAAAGTGTGCGCTGTCATTACATCGTCGACGGTAATTTTTTCAAGGTCAAACAAATTTAATAAAATAGATCGATGTTTTTTAGGCATGAAATGTCCTGCATCAGTCACGATGCTGCGCAATTCATCCATGGTCAGGGCTTGGGTGGTTTCTTCAAAATTGACTCTTACCCCTAGTAGGCGCAACAAAGCGCCAACAAATAAGTTGACAAACCAAACGGCAGGATATAGAAGTTTAAGTAATGGATAAAGTAAGTAACTGCAAAAAATACCTATTTTTTCGGGGTAGGCGGCTGCAATGACTTTTGGTGAGATTTCACTAAAGACTAAAATGGCAAATGTGACGGCAAGTGTTCCCAGCATCAGCATCCATTCGCCTTCGCCAAACAATTCGACAATAATCACCGTGACCAAGGTGGCAGAGGCAGCATTGGCAAAGTTATTGCATAGTAAAATTACACCAAGTAATTTATCAGTCTTGGCTAACAGTGCACTGGCGATGCGCGCGCCACGATGGCCTTCTTTTACTAAGTGACGTAATCGGTAACGATTAAGTGACATCAAGCTAGTTTCTGCCATTGAGAAAAAGCCTGAAATCAGTAGCAAAAGCAAAAGAATGCCAAGCTGCCAAGAAATGGGAATGTTATCCAATGAGTGGGATTAAGTTGTAATAATTATGATGAGTGTATACGTGAGTAGTATTAATAATCAAGTGCACTTAGTAACTAGGCACACTTGATTCTTTTTATTGGCTGCTTACGAAGCGAATTCAGAAGGGTCAGGCTCAACGACTTTTTCTTGTTTGTCGCCTTCTTTTTTCTCAACATCACCAATCAGGTTGCTGCGGCTTACGCCAAGCCACATAGCGATAGGGCAGGCAACGAGCACTGAAGAGTAAATGCCGAATAGAATACCAATCGTCAGCGCCAGTGCAAAGTTATGTAGCACCTCGCCGCCAAATAACAACATGGATAGCACCATCAATTGTGTGGAAAAGTGCGTAATCACAGTACGTGACATGGTGCGTGTGATGGCGTTATCAATGACGTGGATTACGGTGGCTTTACGCATTTTGCGGAAGTTTTCGCGTACGCGGTCAAACACCACAACAGATTCATTCACTGAGTAACCTAATACCGCTAATATCGCGGCCAGCACGGTGAGGTTGAACTCCCATTGAAAGAAAGCAAAGAAGCCAAGAATAATAACCACGTCATGCATGTTAGCAATAATCGCCGCCACCGCAAAACGCCACTCGAAGCGCATGGCAAGATAAAGCATGATGCCAGCGGTAACTAACAGCAAGGCAAGCGCGCCGTTTTCATAAAGCTCTTCACCCACCTGCGGGCCAACAAACTCGACACGGCTCATTTGCACGCTGCTGTCGGCCGCTTTTAGGCTGGCCAGCATTTGTTCTGAGAGTTGTGAACCCGTGATTCCGGTACGAACAGGTAAACGAATTAATACATCACGGCTACTACCAAAGTTTTGTACAGTGGCGTCTTTTAGGCCAATGCTATCCACGGCTTGCCTAATTTTATTCAAATCGGCCGCTTGTGGATAGTTGACTTCCATCATTGTGCCACCTGTGAAATCTACGCCAAAATTAAGACCTCGGGTAGCTAAAAAGAATATGGCTAAAATGAAGGTGATTAATGAGATGGCAGTGGTTAATTTGCCATAACTCATGAAGGGGATATCATTTTTAACTTTGAATAATTCCATAATTATTTGCTCTTAAATTTTAAAGTTCTTGTTTCAGTACAAGTGGTATTGATTAAGTGTGATTGAATTAGCCAATTGACAACTTGCTTACTTTTCGACGATAGCCATGCAAGGCGTTAACAATAGCGCGTGATACCACCACCGCACTGAACATTGAAGTCAAAATGCCCAATACATGCACCACCGCAAAGCCTTTTACTGGGCCAGAGCCAAACATAAAAAGTGCAAGCCCGGCGATTAATGTCGTGACGTTCGAGTCTAAAATAGTGTCCCACGCACGCTCATAACCGGCTTGAATCGAGGCTTGAGGTGAGTTGCCGTTACGCAGTTCTTCGCGAATACGCTCGTTTACCAGCACGTTCGCATCAATCGCCATACCTAATGTAAGTGCTACCGCGGCTAAGCCTGGCAAGGTTAGTGTCGCCTGTAGTAAAGATAAAACCGCCACTAATAAAAGCAAGTTTACGCTCAGCGCGAGTACGGAAATACCACCAAACATGGCGTAGTAAATAATCATAAACACAGCAATGGCGGCAAATCCCCATAAGGTTGAATGCATGCCGCGTTTGATATTTTCTTCACCCATGCTCGGGCCAACGGTACGTTCTTCAACAATATCCATCGGTGCTGCCAGCGCTCCAGCGCGTAGTAGCAAGGCAATGTCAGTAGCCTCTTGCGTATTAGCCATGCCAGAAATCTGTACGCGCCCACCGCCAATTTCTTCATTTATCACTGGGGCGGTAATAATTTCAGTATTGCCTTTCTCAATCAGCAATATTGCCATGCGCTTGCCTACATTTTCACGCGTAACTTGCTGAAAAATACGTGCACCGCGTGCGTCCAATGTTACGTTTACGGTGGATCTGCCAGATTGGCCGTCAACGCCAGGACCAGCATCGGTAATATAATCGCCAGTGAGTACCACATTCTTTTTAACGATGATTGAACGCCCATCGCGGTCTTTAAATACTTCATCACCAATGGGTGCTTGGCCTTTTTCGGCTTTTTCCAGTGTAGCAAAGTCGCTTTTTTCTTCATCGACTAGGCGAATTTCAAGTGTCGCAGTACGGCCCAAAATTTCTTTAGCCTTTGCGGTATCTTGTACGCCAGGCAATTGCACCACAACGCGATCCGCACCTTGTTGCTGGATGATGGGTTCTGCTACACCTAGCTCATTGATACGGTTATGTAGTGTTTGAATATTTTGTTTGATGGCAAAATCTTGAATGGTTTTTTGTTCAACTAAATTTAATGAGGCTTTTAGTATCTTTTCTTCGCCTGATGTTGATTCATTAAGTGTTAAGTTTGGATATTCTTTACTGATGATAGCCTTGGCTTTAATCAACTCGGCTTCGCTGTTAAAGCGAATTTGTACGGTTTCGCCTTCACGCGTTACACCCACGTAAGAAACACGTTCTTTTCGCAACGCGATTTTAAAATCGCCAACAAAACGCTCTGCGGCTTTGCTTAACGCCGCTTTCATATCAACTTGAAGTAGAAAATGCACGCCACCACGTAAATCCAAACCTAGATACATCGGCTTTGCACCCAAGCTACGTAGCCATGTAGGTGAGCGTGAAAGCATATTGAGTGCAACGGTATACTCTTTGCCTAAACTGGCTTGTAAAACATCTTTAGCTTTGATTTGTGTGTCGGTATTGGCAAAGCGTGCTTTAACGCCACGCGCATCCAAAAAGACGCCATCATAGGCAATTTTCTCTTGTTTAAAAATCGCCTCCACTTTACTTAATAAATCAGGGTCAAGCTTGCTGGTGTTTTTAGCCAGCGTAATTTGAACAGCAGGTGATTCACCAAAGAAGTTTGGAATGGTGTAGATCAACCCGATCAAAATCATGACAACGACAAGGATGTTCTTCCATAATGGATAGCGATTCATAGTTTGGCTCTAAACAGTCTGACTCAAATTAATAACAGTGTGGATTAAGATGCGGCTTCATCAGCTGAGCTTAAATGCTCTTGATCGTGCCTTTAGGTAATGCGCTTTGTACGGCTTGTTTTTGTACGGTGATTTCGGTATTCGCTGCAACCTCAATGGTTACAAATGACTCAGCCAC
>NZ_JABFRA010000095.1 GCF_013141425.1 Methylotenera sp.
GGCATGAATAGATACATGGCATAACCTAAAATAGCACCTAAGCGATGAATGTTGGCGAGTGAAAGTAAGGCGAGCGGTTTGAATAAAAGACTAAGCATGCAAAATCATAACATATCAAAAGGCCATTCACTTAGTGCATTCAGTTGACGACGAGCTAGATTTGGACTGCTATAATTAGTGGCCCGCAACACAGAAAAACCCACAAAACAAATGTTGTAAAAGTTGGCTGTGTAATTCGATTTAAGAACAGTCTTATTAAAAAAGCTCGATTAAAATGACTAAATTTTTTATTGCCCCACAGCACCAGCAGCTATTGGTTTTTAATCAGGTAGCCGATTTTGATTCAATATGGAATCATAAAGTGAACTGGTTTGAAGAGCCAAATGTGCGACGTGGCGGCTGGAGTGGGGTAGGGCGAATCGAACTTAAGCAGCCCGATGGCAGCGTACTGGGGGCATTTTTAAAGAAACAAGAAAATCACCAGCATAAATCTTGGCGACATCCGATTCATGGCATACCAACATTTGAACGTGAATTCACCATGATGCAATATTTGCGGGCGCATCAGGTGAATGCACCAGAAGTGATGTTTTTTGGGCGAAATCCTAATGGTGATTTTAAAACAACGCTGCTAACAAAAGAGTTGGTTGGATTCGTTTCATTAGACGAATTGACCGAACAACTGTTTGAACAAGCGCGACCTGTATTGCATCGGCAAAATATATTGTTAAAGGCAGTGGCGACTTATGCGCGACAATTGCACGCGGCTAGTGTGCAACATCGTTCGTTTTATCCAAAACATTTATTTGTGAATATGAGCGATGCTACGACGCCACAAGTGGCGGCCATTGATTTAGAAAAATCACGCATCAATCCATTTTTAATATTACGCATCTTGATGGATTTATCAGCGTTGAACCGACATGCAGCGCATTGGAGTAAAACACGCCGCATGTATTTTTTACTACATTACTTGAATCTGCGGCGTTTAACGCCGTATGCAAAATGGCTATGTCGGCGAATTGTTAAACGTTCGAGTCGAGCAAAGCATAAGTAACAGTTATAATAACGAATTATTAATTACGATTTTCAAGGTGTTCTGCAATGACAAAGCCTAAAGAAGCCCCAATTAAACTTGAGTTTTCGGATAAATATACCCGAGAGCATTCACAGCAATATTTTGAAAAACATCAAGATGGCTTGATGCGTAAACTTTCACATTGGCGTGATGTACAGCTAGCACGCAAGGCCCTGAAAATTGCAGGAAATCCACAGCAAGTACTTGATTTACCCTGTGGGGCAGGCCGTTTTTGGCCGCTGTTGGCAGAGAGCCCAACGCGTAAAATTATAGGAGCAGACAATTCTGCCGATATGGTTTCGATAGCTACAGAACATTGTCCAAAAGAAATTGCCGCTCAATTCACCGCTATCCAGACCTCGGCCTTTGCCATCGATTTGCCTGACGATGCAGTAGATAATATATTCAGCATGCGATTGATGCATCACATCGGACAGTCTGAGCATCGTGTCGCCATGTTAAAAGAATTCCACCGTGTGACACGTGATACCGTAATTTTATCGCTTTGGGTGGATGGTAACTTGAAAGCCTACCAGCGCAAGAAATTAGAAGCTAAACGTAGCAAAAAAGGCGAACAAAACCGCTTTGTGATCCCAGTAGAGCAAATTGAGCGAGACTTTGCTCAAGCGGGTTTTAAAGTGGTCGATTCGCTGGACTTTATCCCATATTACGCCATGTGGCGTGTCTATGTATTGCGTAAAGTTTAATTCAAGCAGTTGCAAATACTTCTAAAAAACGCCGCGCCGATTGAGGTTGAAGCTGTTGTCAGGGTGGTGCCGCAGCAGCGTGAAGTGGTGCGTGGTACTTGGCAAGGGCAATTGGTCTATGCCAAACAGTTTTCTGGAGCTCGCGCTAAAAAGCACTTAGAACGTGATGTAGCGGGTGTTCAGCAACTTCTGAATGCTAGCATCCCTACACCTGCTTTGCTTTTCCAAGGCGATGCCGTTGCACCTAACTCTTACGTGGCAATTTATGCCGCCATCACTCCCGCGCAAAATGCTGAAGAAGCTTATGCACAATTGCCTAAAGACCAGCGGTTGTTGTTGATGCGGCAATTAGTGCAAGCCTTAGCTTTGCATCACAAAGCAGGCTTAATTCAAACGGATTTGTATTTTAAAAACTTCCTACTCGAAACTGATCAAACAACTGGCGCGTCCAGTTTATACACGCTCGATGGAGATGGCATTCGTCTCTTATCGACATTCTTTAAAAACCGCCAGCAACGGCAGAATCTTGCTACTTTGTTTTCAAAAATGGATGTGCTGGATGAGGACGATTGGCTGCAATATTTGTATCAAGATTACTGCGATGCGATGGGAATGTCCTTTTCAGTTGAGGGCATGACAAACCTCTGGTTGGCAACGCAAAAAATTCGTCAGCAAGTGGCAAGTGGCTATGCGGATAAAAAAGTGTTTAGAACTTGTACAGATGTAAAAGTCACGCAGAATTTTAGGTATTTTTCTGCTTTAGCCAGTGCCTTTTCAGAGGATGAAACTACTCTGCTAAATTTGGACATTTTTTTAGCTAATGCTGCGGGCAATATAAAAAATGGTAACACCTGCACCATTGCTACGGCGCTAATTGCTAATCGGCAAGTGGTGGTGAAGCGCTACAATATTAAAAGCTTTCTACATGGTTTCGGCCGTGCTTTTCGCAAGAGTCGCGCGGCCATTTCCTGGGCTAATGCGCATCGCCTGAATATTTTAAATATCGCGACCCCTGCGCCACTCGCGTTGGTAGAAGAGCGTTTTGGTTGGTTGCGTCAACGCGCATATTTCGTGAGTGCATTTTTAGATGCGCCTGACGTGGCACAGTATTTTGCAGAAAAACATTCAATTGAAACAAAACAAGCAGTGGCCTATGAAGTGGCAAGCTTATTTTATCGATTAAGTTTGCTTAAAATTTCACATGGCGATTGTAAGGCGAGTAACCTTAAAATTAAAGTCGGCAAACCTGTGTTGCTTGATCTGGATGCCATGCAAGCCGATCCATGGTTTTTTCAACAAAAACATATTAAAGATTTAAAGCGCTTTATGCGAAATTGGCAGCAGGATGCGGAAACCACCTTGCTGTTTAAGCAAGCTTTTAGAGCCGCTTATCATGAGGCAGATGATCCTTGGGTGATGCCTTTGTTGGTGAGAGCGGGAATTGCGAGTGACTGATTTGTTAGAAAATAACAACGATTCTTGATAAACCCAGTAAAATAGCAAAAAACTTAAGTAACAATACTTACGAAAACAACCTTATGAAAGTACCTACATGATTGTTTTAGGGTTATCTGGTGCGCTGGGGCATGATGCTTCAGCAGCAATATTGGTCGATGGTAAAATTATTGCCGCAGCCGAAGAAGAGCGTTTCATTCGTGATAAACACGCTAAAAATAAATTCCCTTATGAGGCAGCTAAGTTTTGCCTAAAACAAGCAGGCATCACTGCTGAGCAGGTCGATATTGTTGCGTTTCCGTATGCGGAAATTCCACTCAGCAGCAATGCACGCTGGCACTACGCCAAACGTCATTGGTATGCGCCTGATCGTGCGCTGGATGCACTTTTTAACGGCAATCGCCGTTTTAGGCGCAACCGAGACAAGTCACTGAAACTCATGGCCGATTTGGGTTTGAAGAATGCCAAATTTGTGCCAGTGGAGCATCACTTGGCGCATGCTTCAAGTGCCTATCATTTAAGTGGGTTCAAAGAAAAAACCGCGATTGTTGGCATTGATGGCAAAGGCGAATACGCCACTACGTTTTTTGGTTACGGTGAAAACGGAAAAATCCATAAAATTAAAGAGTTTTATGACCCCGATTCACTAGGTGGCATGTACGGCGCCATTACTGAGTATCTTGGTTTTGAGATGCTTGATGGCGAGTTTAAAGTCATGGGCATGGCGCCTTATGGTGATGCCAGCAAATATAATTTATCACGTTTGGTCAGCTTCGAAGATGGTGAATTGAAAGTAAATACCAAGTTGGTTAATGTAGTAGGTTTACGTCGCTACAAAGAAAGTGGCAAGGGCTATTATTTCACCCCAGAATTAATCGATTGGCTAGGCCCAAAACGCCACGGTGACGAGATTGATGACCCGTATATTCACTATGCCGCATCCGTTCAGCAGTTGCTTGAAGACCTCGCGCTGAAGATGATTGATTACTACTTGGGCGATATCATCAAAGAAACTGGCCGTATCGCAATGGCGGGTGGTGTGGCGCTGAATGTGAAGTTGAATCAGCGCATAATAGCCATGCCGCATGTAAAAGAGTTATTCGTGCAGCCTGCTTCAGGTGACAATGGTACCTCGCTTGGCGCTGCGACTTATGCTGCCCATTTGGCGGGCGACACCATTGCGAAAATGGAGCATGCTTATTTAGGCCCAGCGTATAGCACAGAAGAATGTATCGCTGCCTGTGAGGCGCATCCAGAAAAACCGATTTTCAAGCGCGTAGAAAATGCCGCACAAACGGGTGCGGAACTCTTAGCAAGCGGCAATCCGCTCGCCTGGTTGCAAGGCCGCATGGAGTTTGGCCCTCGTTCACTCGGCTGTCGCAGCATTTTAGGTGACCCGAGTTATCCTGGCGTGGCTGATCGCATTAATGCACAAATCAAATATCGCGAACGCTGGCGGCCCTTTTGCCCGAGCCTATTAGACTGGGTTGCACCGGAAATTTTGCAAACCAACCATCCTGCGCCCTACATGACCTTTACTTTTAACGTAGCAGAACAATGGAAGTCACGTATTCCAGAAGTGGTGCATGAAGATGGCACGGCGCGCGCGCAAGTCGTAACGCGGGAAACCAACCCCCGCTATTATGCATTGATCGAGCATTTGGAAACATTGCGTGGCAATCCGGTGGTGTTGAATACGTCACTGAATCGTCGTGGTGAACCTATGATTTGCTCACCAACGGATGCGCTAAACATGTTTTACGGTTGTGATTTAGAGTATTTAATGCTGGAAGATATTTTAGTTACAAAAAAATGAATTGATTGAGATTAAATAGCGCTTAATTTATTACGAAGAGGCCGCTTTTAAAGCGGCTTTCGTTTGACGATAAGCCTCAGTTTAGCGATAATCAAGGCTAGCGTTTTTCTTAACTTATACAGATGTTATTCGCTGAATAACGGCTAGGTAAGTTCCGCAAGACAAGGTCCCGCAAATTGGTTATCAAAAAGTAGAGTGCCTGATTATGAAACAATCCCATTTAGAAGTTACAGAACGTATCATCGAGAAAAGCCGCCCAACGCGCACGGCATATTTACATCGTTTAGATGAAATTGTGAACCGTCAGCGTGGCGCAGATCGTTTAGGCTGTGCTAACGTCGCGCATGCATTTGCAGCCATGCCTGCAAATGATAAATTGCGTGTGGTCGTTGAAAAGGCACCGAATATCGGCATTGTTACGGCTTACAATGAAATGCTTTCGGCACATCAGCCATACGTAAATTACCCTGATATTATTCGTGACGAAGCCCATAAATACGGTGCTACAGTGCAAGTAGCTGGTGGTGTTCCAGCAATGTGTGATGGCATTACGCAAGGCGAACCCGGCATGGAACTGTCGCTATTCAGTCGCGATACCATCGCCATGAGTACGGCGATTGCGCTTTCGCATGATGTGTTTGACGCCGCCTTATTACTTGGTGTGTGCGATAAAATTGTACCAGGTTTGCTAATCGGAGCCTTGCAATTTGGTCACCTGCCATGTGTGTTTGTTCCAGCAGGGCCAATGAGTACGGGTATCGATAACACCACAAAATCCAAAGTACGCGAGCAATATGCGCAAGGTAAAGTGGATCGTAAAGCCTTATTGGCGTCTGAATCAGCGGCTTACCATGGTGCGGGGACCTGTACTTTTTACGGTACCGCCAACAGCAACCAAATGCTGATGGAAGCGATGGGCTTGCACGTTCCAGGCGCGGCATTCATCCATCCACATGATGGCATGCGTGAATTGTTGACGCGCGAAGCCGTTAAACTGGTACTGGCAAATGCAAAAAAAGAGCAATTTACACCAATTGGTAGGCTGGTGGATGAACATGTGATTGTGAATGCGATGGTGGCATTATTGGCTACCGGCGGCTCAACTAATCATCTTATCCATTGGGTTGCTGTGGCGCGTGCAGCGGGCATTATGATTGACTGGACTGACTTTTATCATCTTGCCAAAACTACACCACTATTGGCAAGTGTCTACCCAAATGGCAAGGCGGATGTGAACGAATTTCAAGAGGCAGGTGGTCCAGCCTTTGTTATTCGTGAATTGATTGATGCAGGCTATATGTTCCCTGATGTCTTCACCGTGGCATATGGCGGTCTGCGCGATTACGGCAAGGTGCCAGCCAAAGAAAATGATAAATTAGTCTGGAAAGATCTGCCGAAAGAAAGCAGTGATGAAACCATTGTTCGTACTGCGGCCTTCCCGTTTGACGAGTCGGGTGGATTGCGTTTGTTAAAAGGTAATTTAGGCCGTAGCGTAATTAAAATTTCTGCTGTCCCTGCCGACCGCCACATTATTGAGGCGCCAGCCATAGTGTTTGATGCACAAGAAGAATTGTTAGCTGCATTTGACCGTGGCGAGTTAGAGAAAGACTTCATTGCCGTTGTCCGTTTTCAAGGTCCTAAAGCCAACGGTATGCCAGAGTTACATAAACTCACTCCGCCACTAGCCGTGTTGCAAAATAAAGGCTTTAGAGTAGCCATTGTAACCGATGGTCGTATGAGCGGTGCTTCGGGCAAGATTCCTGCAGCAATTCACTTAACTCCTGAAGCTTCAGCAGGTGGTCCCTTAGCTAAGGTGCGTGACGGTGATATTATTCGATTGAATGCAACGGTTGGCATGGTCAACGTGCTGGTCGATGAGGATGAATGGGCCGAGCGAGATTTAGCCGAACTCTCAGACACCAAGCGTCACCAAAATGCGCATGGTTTTGGCCGTGAGTTGTTTGGCGGAATGCGGAAGAATGTGTTGTCTGCCGAAGAAGGTGCCATCACTTGGCTATAAACTTCGTAAATTAAGCGATAACCGCGTTGTGCTAACTGCCGTAATTGTTTAACTGATTGAGTTTGCGCGCCTTGTTCTCACTTGATTATCAAAGTTTACGTGATTCGTTACTAGAACCGATAATCCCGCGTACGATGGAAGCTATTTTGAATTTAAATTTTGAATTTTAATAAATAATTTTTAATTAACTAGGTAAAAAAACATGAGTACATCAAGCATTAAAACAATCGACTTGGCCAAAGAAGGCCCAGTAATTCCAGTGATTGTGATTAACAACGTAGAAGATGCTGTGCCGATTGCAGAGGCCTTGCTAGAAGGCGGTATTCGCGTACTCGAGGTAACGCTACGTTCTTCCTGTGCGTTGCAGGCGATGGAGCAGATTGCCAAGCACGTGCCAGATGCAATATTAGGTTCAGGGACTGTACGTAATTTAAAGGACGCACAAGCCTCGCTTGATGTTGGCTGTAAATTTGCGGTGAGCCCTGGCTACACCACAGAACTAGGCCAATTTGCACGTAAAATTGGCCTTTCATTATTGCCAGGCGTTTCTACAGGCTCTGAAATTATGACCGCGAACGCGGATGACTACTATTTTTTAAAGCTGTTTCCAGCTGTGGCTGTAGGTGGCATTAATTTGCTAAAAGGTTTTGCCGGTCCATTCGGCGATGTTAAGTTTTGCCCTACAGGGGGTGTAACGGTTGAATCAGCTCCGCAGTTTTTGGCTTTACCTAACGTTGTGGTTTGTGGTGGCACTTGGCTAACTCCAGCCGACGCTGTTGCAAGAAGAGATTGGGCACACATAACTAAATTAGCAAAAGAAGCTAGTGCGATTAAAGCAGCTTAATTGCATTTAGGGCGCTTTATAATTAGGCTTTGTACTAAATTAGTACAAAGCCTTTTTTATTAAATTAATGATTTAGGAACTGGCTTGAAAATAGAATTAGAAAAATATAAAACTATTGTGTTTGATTGCGATGGTGTGGTACTTGATTCTAATATCGTCAAGACAGAAGCCTATTTTCGTACCGCTAAAAATTTAGGTGCAACGGATGAGCAAGCCCAATCTTTAGTAGATTATCACGTAAGACTGGGCGGCATTTCGCGCTATCATAAATTTGAATATTACCTAAGTGAGATTTTGCATCAAGCGGTTACAAAGGAAGCCGTTCAAGCCTTATTAAATGAATTTTCACGTGAGTTAGAAGTCGGTTTGATGGCGTGCGAAGTTGCTGAAGGTTTGGATGTTTTACGTCAGGCGACCCCACAAGCGAATTGGATGATATTGTCGGGTGGTGACCAGCAAGAGATTCGTGAATTATTCGCTAAACGTAAATTAGCCCATTTTTTTGATGGGGGCTTATTTGGAAGCCCCGATAATAAAGACACTGTGCTAGCACGAGAAAAAGCGAAAGGAAATTTGCGGTTTCCCGCTTTGTTTATAGGAGATAGCAAATATGACCATGAAGCAGCAATACGCGCGGGCTTAGATTTTGTATTTTTGAGCGATTGGACTGAAGTAGGAGATTGGGAAAGTTATTGCCAATTAAACAAAATCCAGTTAGTGCGCAGTCTGCATTCACTAGTTAAAAATAGGTAATTTTTAGTTTATTTTTGCAAAGACCATCACTTTTTTCTTAGAACGAAATCCCATAAACTCTTTTACTAGCTTGTAATTATCAAGGCTATTGAAAAGTTGTTGTTCTTTATCAGGTTGGTGATTTTTAAGTTCGATAACTAAGTAACTGTAATTTTGTACCGAACCATCGGCTATTGCGTTCGTAATGTAAGCCCAATCATCATAGCCTCTTCCCGCATAGGGAGCACCTGCATAATAGCGAGTACTAGGGGTTGTGTAAAACACAGGTGAATTTGATTTATTATGTGTTTTAATCCAATTGACGGCGTATTGTTCGTAATTATATTCATTATCTTTTGGCCGCAAATTATTAATCAAAACGACGCTCGATAAAATAATGGCTAGTATTAATAAATATTTTTTCCAGCCAGTATTATCTGAATGGAAAAGTTGAGTAAAGCTGAATGAGGCTAATATCAACAGAATAAAAGATAGACTTGCTATGTAGCGACCAGATAAAATGAAGTTGCTAGTTAAAATGACTGCGGCATTTAAAATTGCAATAGCAATGACCCAGTACAATATTTTAAGTACATCGGGAATAACATCATTAAGGCTATTTTTCCAATTGCTCATAAGGATAATGCTGGCAACCCATCCAGGAGAGAGCATACATTTGGATACCAGTATTGCTCCCATAGTAAGTAGGATGCCCAACATTCCATAGTCATCCAGAAAATCACCAAGAATTTGTTCATTCATGATTTGTGCTTTAGCAACAAATGTTTCAGAAATATTGTTATAGCTGAGTATCAGTAGCGAAAATAAATCATTGAGTCGCCCGAAACTTTTTAATGATAAGCTAGGAATTAAGAGGAGTAAGGATAAAATTATAGTAAATGCAAGTAAGCTCAGCGAATTTGCATATACCCACTCCCTAACTCGGTGCTGTGCATTTTCTTTGGTGAATAGTACAAAAGGCAATAAAACAAGAAATGTAGTTGCTTCTATTCTGAATAACACTGCAATAATTGCTGTGAGTTGCCACAATAGAGCATGACTGAATTTTTCAGTCCGATAAAACAGTATAAAAAACTGAATGCTAAGCAGAAAGAATGCCCAAAAACCTTGATCTCTTAACAACATGGGCAGTACATCACCCACTAAGTAGGGAGTACTAAATAACAGCAAGGAGCCGAAAAGCATAGTGATTTTGTTGCCGCCAGCTAGTCGAATGATGGCCATAAAACTATAGGTACTGACAGTAAAGAAAATAACATTCAGGATTTCTGCAACTTGTTGAATGTTTATATCTAAAAGCTTATGTAGAAAAGCAAGTAAGGCCGAATATAAAGACCAGTTATATAAGGCTAGGCCTTGCTTCCATTCCCCTAAAGCAAATAATCGAGCAACTTCAAAATATAGAATGGAATCGTCATTTATCCAGCCGTTTTGTATATAAATGATTCGCCAAGCGACTAAGCTGGCAAGCAGTGTGAGAAAAGCCTGAGTTTGATTGTCTGTCAGAGAGCGTAATTTTTTAATCATTATTATTAAGCCGTTGTTGTGTTATCTGACAAATGAGATTTGGATCGTGCGTATTCAAAAAAAGCCGTTAGATTATCTGAACAGAGTAGTGGAGCAATCCTGAGAACTTCATCTTCTGGCCAGTCCCACCATTTGGATTCCAGTAATGCTTCGCGTGTTGCCTCGTCAAAGCGCCAGCGGATGTGCTTTGCAGGATTGCCTCCCACGATTTCATAAGGAGCAACATCCTTGGTGACAACTGCGCTATTTGCGACTACAGCACCGTGACCAATGGTGACGCCAGACAAAATAACACTGTTTGCGCAAAGCCAAACATCATTGCCTATATTGACATCACCTTTTGTTGGCGCCCAATTTTGGATATGAGCTACATGTGTAAAAAAAGCCGGGAATGGATAAGTCGTGATCCAGTCAGAACGGTGCATTCCCCCCATGTAGATTTTAACATTAGGAGCAATCGAGCAAAAAGAGCCAATGGATAATGTGGCTTCCGTATGTGGATTTTTGATATTGGGTACGCCGTAGTTATTGTTCCCAATTTTATAGTTTGGATATTCTTTTTTAAAACGTTCTAGTGATCTTGCGGGTTTCCTACGCAATTTTTCAGCTTTTCTTTGCACACGTCTGGCGCTTAGGTAATTAGTTAATCCAAAAAGTTTTATCATATGAATTATTAGCGTGTGTAGGGAAGGCTTATTTTAAATCACTTACGAATGCGTGATAGGCTTTTAAAAGATCCATTCCAAACACGCTATCAGGCTCGAGTAAGTTGCCCTCTGCCCACTCATTCCAAGATTTAATAACTACCAATTGCTGTTGATTATTTTGTGTTGCCTTTCGCCTTATGCTGTGAGCAATCTTTTGTAGATGCTGGTTAAAGCTGTCTAAATTAAAGTCTTTTAGTACTGTCCCGCGCCGTAAATGTCGCGGAGTTGTGTCCCAGCCAGTGAAAACTGCTGGAATATGTTTGGCATCGTTATTATGAACGTATTGATCAACAACCAAATGTGGGTAGCTATAATAAAATGGACCAATTTGGTTAAAGCCTAATTTGCGCGTCAGTTTTTCTTTAAGGTATGAAAATACATTGTCTTTATTGCGTTTTTTGAAAAAACCGTTCGATCGCGTATAGCCGTTAAACAAGCTGGCGTGCGGTGAATTACTGTCAGTATTGTCCGCTATCCAATAAATACCGCTAAATCCAGAAGCCTTTGCTAATTTCTGAAAGGTATCGATAAACACAGGCAAATCTGGAATTTCGTTGGGGTTGAAAATTGAGAATATGGGCTTATTGTCAATTTTAAGGTAATGCGGTGATTTGAAGTGTGGTAATAGTCGGTTGAAGTATACTGTGTAATCTTGCTCACCAAGGTATTGTTGCGCTTGTAAAGTGGTATTGTTACGCTTGTTGTACCAAGTATGATTTGCCCAACATAAGCAATAATCAAAATTTAACTGTTTATCCAGCACCATTTGCATGGGTTTTTCAAGTAGGGTTTTACCCTTGCCAAACCAGTAGTCAAAGACTAAAAATCCATCTATACCAAAGTTTTTAGCTGTTTTTGCTTGCCACTCTAATACTTCCGAATTTAATAAATTGTATTCGCCAATAGGTGGTATTGGTCTGCGAATCGTTTGCCAATTGAAATACTGCTTTGCTTGACGCAATTGCACCCATTCGGTAAAACCTTGTCCCCACCAACGGTTGTTTTCCTCAATTTCATGGAACTGAGGGAGATAATAGGCTAGGCTAAGTATTTTGTTTGCTGTCGACATGTTGTAAATGTAATTGATTATTTATGTGGTTAGGAGTGATTTTTTTAAGGCAGTTTAAATGCCCTAATGGACACTCTCGCTTAAAGCAAGGGCTACATTCAAGACCTAGGTATTCCACTAGAGCTTTGCTGCTCATTGGTGGCGTATGCTGCGGGTTGGATGAGCCGTAAATTGCAACCAAGTTTTTGTCTAACGCCGCGGCTACGTGCATTAGTCCAGAGTCGTTGCTTATTACGCTTTCGCATAGTGACATTAAGTCGATGGCTTCGCTTAGATTGGTTTTGCCACCTAAATCTAAACATTGATTTTTAGCGAGTGCATTGATGCTTGTTGTGACAGGAATATCTTTCTCTGAGCCAAATAACCAGACCTGCCAACCCTTGCTAAGCCCTTCACGAGCGACTTCGGCATAGTATTCAGCTGGCCAACGTTTAGCTTCACCATATTCGGCACCAGGACACAAACCAAGAATTTTATTATTGGGTTTTGCTATGCCTAATTTAGTTAATGCGTTCAGGGCATTTTGTGTATTGGCAATTAAAGTTGGATTCGGAATGTTGATAGGCAACTGCGCGTTTGTTTCTAATCCTAATGCAATAAATCGATCCACCGTGCGGGGGAGCTTGGTTTTATCGAGCAGACGAATATCATTAATTAAGCCGTAGCGACTTTCACCCAAAAAACTAGTGCGTTGTTTGATGTTCGCGGCAAAAGGCAAAATGGCTGATTTAAATGAATTGGTCAGAATAATAGATTGCGTGTAAGTTGCATTTCTAAGACTTCTGCCGAATTTAATACGCTCAAATAATGCAAATTGCCCATGTTTAAATGGCAAGGCTATGCCTTTGTTTACTTCAGGCATACGTTCAATCAGCGGTAATGTCCAAGCGGGCGCAGCAACGTCAATGATGCAGTTTGGCTTGTTCAATTTAAGTGTTTTAAACAGACTTTGCGCCAGCACCATGTCACCAACCCATGAGGGGCCAATGATTAGAATTTTTTCTACAGCCTTTTTCATTGCGGGTTTGATCCGCAATCTGAAATATTCTTGAGATGCTGAAACGAGTTCAGCGTGACAGTGAATTTATCCGCACGCATATAATTAAATTAGCTGTTCATTTTTCTTATGATATTGCTGGTGCTACGGCCCTGCACTAGTGGGATCAATTTTACACTTCCTCCCCACGATTTTACTTCGGTGCCACCTACGACTTGCTCTTCTGTGTAGTCATCGCCTTTAACAATCACATCTGGTCTTATAGCATCAATCAATTGTAATGGAGTGTCCTCATCGAACAATATTACCGCATCTACTGAGGCAAGGGCGGCAAGTACGCGAGCACGGTCACCCTCATGTACTACAGGGCGTGTTGGACCTTTTAGCACGCTCACAGAGCGATCGGTGTTAAGTCCTAAAATAAGCTTGTCACCAGTCTTTTTTGCTGCTTCTAAATAGGTGACGTGACCAGCGTGTAGTAAATCAAAACAGCCATTGGTGAAAACGATTTTTTGATGATTGGCTTTCCACTGGCTGACCAGATCAGCCAATTGAGTGCGGTCACAGATTTTATCCGCTTGCGATTGTCCATCTTCGCTCACCAGCGCTCTTAAAAGTTCTGCTTGGGTAACAGGTACGGTGCCTACTTTTGCAACAACAATGCCTGCCGCAATGTTGGCCAGTTGCAGGGCATCGTGTGGATTTAAGCCATGTATTAGGCCGGCGGCGAGAGTGGCAATCACGGTGTCGCCTGCGCCGGAAACATCAAATACTTTTTTCGCGGTAGCGGGTATGTGCTGAATCTGTTTATCGTCAATGAGCGAGATACCTTCTTCGCCACGAGTAACCGCGAGAAAATTTAATTCCAATTTAGCTTTGAGTTGCGCAGCGGCTTGCAGCAAAGCTTCGGTGTCATGAATATCAACAGCGCACGCTTCCGCGGTTTCTTTTTTGTTTGGCGTCAGCGTGTTGGCACCTTTGTATTTGCTGTAATCGCGGCCTTTGGGGTCGGCAATGATAGGAATGCCAAGTTGCTTACACTTTTCAATAATTGTTTTACAACTATTGTCGCTTAACACGCCTTTGGCATAATCGGACAGAATTACGATTGCGGGTTTTTTAGTGAGTGCTTTCGTTACATTATTTAGTATTTGATTGTTTTCATCTATACTAAATGGAGTTGCACTTTCATCATCAATGCGCACAATTTGTTGATTGCCACTCATGACCCGGGTTTTTGACACGGTAGGCCTGAATTTTGAAACGAAGATATTTTCGGTATTAATGCAAGAATCAGCAATAATTTTTTTAAGAATGCTGCCTGTGTCATCTTCACCAATGCAACCGATAATTTCGGTATACAATCCCAAACCGCTTAGGTTCGCTGCAACGTTAGCAGCTCCACCAGCTCGGTCTTCACAATGTTTTAGCAACACGACGGGTACCGGAGCTTCAGGCGAAATGCGGTTCACATTACCCATTAAATAACGGTCTAGCATAATGTCGCCAATGACTAATATCGTTTTTTGGCTAAGGTTGAATTGGCGAACAGTATCGATTAAATGGGAATTCATGGTTGGTTTAACTTTAGACTTAGTCTGCTTCCAGCAGGCCACATAAACTGTGGCCAATAAAAATATGCGCTTCTTGTATGCGTGGTGTATCGTTACTCGGCATCACTAGGTTGAATTTGCATAATTCCAGTAATTTCCCACCAGTGCCGCCAGTCAGGCCAACTGTGGTGGCTCCAATCTCGTTTGCTTCAATGATGGCATTGACTACGTTTTTGCTATTGCCGGAAGTGGTAATGCCAATCACCAAATCTTCGGGCCGGCATAGGCCTTCAATTTGGCGGGCAAAAATGTAGTCATAGCCATAGTCGTTGCCGACTGAGGTTAAAATAGAGGAGTCGGTGGTCAGTGCAATGGCTGCTAAGCCGCGACGCTCTTTTTTATAACGGCCAACAATTTCGGCAGCAATATGTTGGCTATCTGCTGCGCTACCACCATTGCCCATGATTAAAATTTTACCGCCACGTTGCAAGGTGGCACGCATTTCTTCGGCAACAGCTTTTACCTGTGGAAATAAAATTTGCAATTGCGCAAACATGTCGGTGTGCGCTTGCAGTTCACTGAGTAAATATTCAATTTGATGAGTCATGGTTACTTTCTAGGATGTGCTGTATGTTTGCTTAAACAAATAGTTACTTATTTGCTTGTTAGCAATAAGCATCGTCATGCATCAAGTAATTTTGTACATAATCTTGCACGCCTTCTTCTAAACTGCAAAAGGCTTGTGTGTAGCCTGCGGCACGTAGTTTAGCTACGGTTGCTTCGGTAAAGTACTGGTATTTACCTTGCAGGTCTTCTGGCATATCAATGTAAGTAATATTCGGTGTTTTACCTAAGCTAGTCATCACGTTCGTGGCAAGATCTTTGAATGCCCGCGCCTTACCTGTGCCTATATTATAAATACCATTGGTGCATCGCTTGCTATTTAATGCCGCACTTAAAAAATGAACTACAGCTGATGCTGCATCTTTTACATAAACGAAATCACGCAATTGCATCCCATCCTCAAAGCCCGTTTTATGGCTCTTAAAGAGCTTCACTGCACCAGTTTCTTTAAATTGGTTAAAGCTATGAAAAGCAACGCTTGCCATGCGTTCTTTGTGGTATTCATTTGGCCCATAGACATTAAAGAACTTGAAACCAGCCCAGGCGCTAGGTACTGGTTTATTTTCAGCAACTTGGCGTAACACCCATTCATCGAAAAAGTGTTTTGAGTAACCGTAACCATTCAGTGGACGAAGGTCCTTTATTGAGGCGTCATCGTAACCATGCTCTCCAGCGCCATAAGTGGCGGCAGAGCTGGCATAAAAGAAACTGACATTGTTTTTAGCACACCAAGTCCAAAGGTTTAGCGAGTAATGAATATTGGCTTCAACCAGTTTATTGAAATCGCGCTCGGTGGTGGCGCTAATAGCCCCCATGTGGATGATGGCTTCAATATCTTTACGACCTTCTAACCACGGCATGAGTTGGTCTTTATCTAAATATTGCACGTATTGACGTTTGACCAAATTCTGCCATTGGTTCTCATGCGTGATTCGATCCACTATCACCACGTCATCACGTTGTAGTTTGGTATTGAGATGCCAAGCGATGATAGAGCCTATCATGCCTGCACCGCCAGTAATTACAATCATAAGAATACGCCTGAATTTATTGCCTGAAGGTCTGTCATTTATTTACTTTTGAGCCATTTAACTACTCCGTTGAATAGCCCAAAAAATTTAAAGATAAAGTTTTTCATCGTAACTCATTAAAATCACTGTGGTAAGTATAGCAAACAAGCGCTAGCTTAGTTTAGTGATGTTAAAGCTTGTGCGCGTAATTTAGTCATTTCCGACTCTTTTTTTGCTTGCGCTACATCCCATTCCGTCGTAACCCAGCCTTGTAAATTTTCCAAAGCAATTGCCGTCATGGCATGTATCCAAGCTTCACTTTCATTTAAGGCTGGAATGTAGTGGTATTCACCGCCGCCGCTTCTTTGGAAGATGTGTTTGCCGTCCATGGCAATTTCTTCCAGTGTTTCTAAGCAATCGCTACTGAAACCAGGACAGATAACATCGATACGTTTGGTGTTTGCTTTACCTAAAGCTTCCAATGTGGATGCGAGATAGGGTTTCAGCCATTCTTGCTTACCAAAACGTGATTGAAAGGCAATTAAATATTCGTCTTTACCTAAAGCTAAAGCCTCAGCCAATAATCGGCCAGTTTTATGACACTGGCAATGGTAAGGGTCGCCACTGGTTAAATGTACTTTAGGTACACCATGAAAGCTCATCACTAATTTACTTGGTTTGCCATTAATCTTCCAATGTTCAAGCACACTAGCTGCCAGCGCCGAGATGTAAGCGGGGTGGTCGTTATAATCGCGTATACTGCGAATGGCTGGTTGATTGCGTGTTTTTAGCAATACGCGGAACACCGCGTCCATGGCCGATGCTGTGCTGCTTGCTGCATATTGTGGATACAGTGGAAATACTAGAATACGGTCGCAATGCTGTGCTTTTAGTTTATCTATCGCGGATTGCATGCTCGGGTTGCCATAGCTCATGCCTAATTCAACAGCAAAAGGCGATTTGATTTTTTGGCTTAAGAAACCGCGCAGTAAAGTCGCTTGTTTTTGTGCGTGGACTAAGAGAGGTGAGCCTTCTTTTGTCCAGACTTGTGCGTATTTTTCGGCCGATTTCTTAGGGCGAATCACTAAGATGATGCAATTTAAGATAAACCACCAAATAGCACGCGGAATTTCGACCACGCGTGTATCGCTTAAAAATTGTCGTAAATAAGGCCGCAAAGCCGCTACGGTTGGTGCGTCTGGCGTTCCTAAGTTAGCTAATAAAATGCCGACCTTAAGTTGGTCGCCGTGTTCATATTTTGGTTCAGAATTATAATAAGCCATATTTTTTTATATTGGATTTAAGTAAGCTGTTAGCAAAATTAGCGATAGTATCGCTAATTGTTAGAGAGTGCATTTGATAAAAGTTTCGCGGTGACGTCTACAATTGGTATTACGCGTTCATAAGCCATGCGGGTGGGGCCAATGACACCGAGCGTGCCAACTACTTGCCCATCGGCTTCATAAGGTGCGGTAATCATACTGCACTCGTCTAAAGGTAAGTAGCCACTTTCGCCACCGATGAATATCTGCACGCCTTCCGCACGCTGACTATTGTCCAGTAATTGCATTAATGAGGTACGACGTTCAAAAATCTCAAACAGTTTACGCAGGCTGCTAACGTTGGTGGAAAGCTCATCAACCTGCAGTAAATTGCGCTCACCAGCAATCACAACACCCTCTTTGTTGTTATCCACTGCCTTGCTGCTGGCTTCCAGTGCGGCCGACATTAAGCGATTCATGTCATTTTGCATCTGCTGCAGTTCAATGTGCAGTTTTTGCTGTACTTCTTCAAAAGTCTGCCCCGAAAAATTTGCATTAAAATAATTACCCGCTTGTGTGAGTTCGCTTTGGGAGTATTTCTTTTCCGTCATGAGAATGCGGTTTTGCACGTTGCCATCGCTGGTGACAATAATCACCAAGATTCGCGTGGCAGATAAAGGCAAAAATTCTAAATGCTTAAACGCCACGCGTTTTCGTTTTGGAATCATGACCAAGCCAGCAAATTGCGTGAGTTGTGACAACATATCAGCTGCGCTAGAAATGAGTTCTGCAGGGTTCGGTGAGGATAGGCCACTTTTAATTTGCTGTAGTGCCTGTGTTTCAAGCGGCTGTACGGTCAGCAACGAATCTACAAATAAACGATAGCCTTTTTGCGTTGGAATACGCCCAGCAGACGTGTGCGGGCTGGTAATAAAGCCTAGCTGTTCTAAATCGCTCATGACATTGCGAATAGTCGCTGGGCTGACCTCCAAACCAGAGTGTTGCAACAGCGTGCGTGAACCAATTGGTTGACCATCACTGATGTAATGCTCAACCAAGGTTTTTAATAAGATTTGCGCGCGTTTATCCACGCCTTAAATTATCAAGCAGTTGCTGGATTTAGGCAATGTTATTGCGTAACTGATTTGTTTTCTTTTTTCTTGAAGAATTTACTTAAGTCTTGAACAAGCTGCATAAGCGCGGGCTGCTTTGTTTGCAATACTAATTTGCGTGCCTCATTGCTTAGCGCTTCGTCATTGCCTTTGCTGGCTTTCATTAACACAAAACTTTTGCCATTCACTGGCTGGGTGATTTTAACGTCATTGTCCACATAGGTTACTTTGTCCCAATCGGAGATGTAGGTATGGCTACGTTTTTCACCTGCAAGTAAATTATATCCTGTGGCATAGTCGCTACTTGGGTTAGTAACGCCGAGTAGCGGCATAATGGTAGGTATCACGTCCATGTGACTGGTCATTTCGTCACTAACGAGAGGCTGGAAGCCAGGTGCATAGATTACCAAGGGCGTGCGAACTTGCGGATCCACAAACGTCGAATTATGTCCCCAAAAGCCATGCTCCATAAACTCTTCACCATGGTCTCCGATTAAAATAACGATGGTATTGTCGAGCAATTGATGTGTTTTCAGATAATCAAAAATACGTCCATATTGCATGTCTAAGTGATGCACGGAATTAATGTAGCGATTTTTAATCGGGCTTATTTCGTTGCGTAAGGCAGTTTTACTGAGCGTAGCGTAATTTAAATCGTCTCGGTAAGGTGTTGCAATCACGCTTTCTGGCGGAAAGTAATAGCGTGCGTGAGGCGACTCAAAAAACATAAAGGTAAAAAATGGTTTCTTTGGATCACGCTTATCAATAAAAGAAAGTAAGTTTGTGACGTTATCGCGGTCACTTTCCCAGCCTGATGTTGGTTTCGCGATTTCATGTAAATGATCGCTGGGGACTTTTGAAAAAATGGTTTTATCAAATTCTGGATAAGAGAATTTTGCGCTGGTGTACAGACTCATTTGATAGTCCTGCTGTTGCAGCACTTCGATTAAAGCCGCGCCGCGGCGCTCTTCTAAGAATGGAAACCAGTAGTTGCCGGGTAGGCCCGTGAACATACCGAAAACCCCCATGCGTGTGCCATTTCCCGTGCTGTAATTGCGCGTATAGCGCGCTGCATTTTTGGCAAATTCCCAAGAATGAGGCATAACTTTTTCATCTAAGGTATCCGCACGCCATGATTCAGAAGTTAACCAGATAATATTGTAAGGTTTAGCCGGTTTATTAAATTGCAGTGGATTTAGCGGGTAATTTAATTTACCTTTTACTTTTAATTTGGTTTCACGTTGTGTGGTAAACCCTAGTTTTTTGAAAAATCCCCGCGCGGAAACAGTTTGATAAAAGGGCACGGATTGGGCAACTTCGTTTAGTTGATTGGTGGAATAGCTATCTAGCGCGAAGCCCATGTGGACCGAGAGTGTAGCAATTATCGCCGAGGCAGGAAGCCATTTAAACGATAAATTCGGTGTCAATTTTTTAAGATAATAGCGATGCAGTAGCCATAAAATTAAAGCCTGACTGCTGATAAAGCCGAACACAATGAGTGCAAAGCCAATATCAGAGGCGCTACTGCCCCCTAATGATTCGATACCGCCAGGCGTAATGACTAAATTAAGGATGAAGCCATTAAAAAACATGCCATATAGCGAAAATAATTTCGCATTGGCATACATTAAAAGCGTGGTAATGCCACCCGTTAGCACGGCGGCAATGTAGGTTGGGCGAACAGAGTTGGGGCGAATGCGCTGACTAATGAATCGAACTAAAGCAGTAATGCCGAGTGCAGGTAATAAGTAATATAGCCCGTAGAGCAAGGTGGCAATGAGCATAAAACTGATAGGCAACCAGCCACTTTCAATCGTACTGGCAATAGGCAGCGACTCAGACACTAGCCATAAAACAATCAGATAGGTGATGAAAAAATAAGCTTTAAGAGTGGTTTGCATCAAGTTGGCGTTCATGATTTATTCAATTTTGATAAGATTAACTGGCTAGCGTATGCATAAATAATGCCAAATAAACTATATTAAATTTAACCTATTAATTAATATGGTTAAAAAGATATTTAAATGACGCGGAGCTTATTAACATGCTACTTCAATGCAGCATTATCGCGCAAAAATAGTATTCTCAACACAATTTTTGCGGGTTGTATTTAGCCGTGCCTTTGCTAAGCCAGTGTGACTATGTTTTAATTCTAGGATGCAAACAAAATTTAAAAAAATCGCACTCATTGGTAAATACATGAATCAGTCTGCTTTGCAATTGATGCAAAACGATTTAACTGATTTGGCGCTTCATTTATCAGCTAAAAATATTGAGGTGTGGGTGGAGGAGAACACCGCACGCCACGCTAATTTGCACGCCTATAGCACATCCAGCTTAGAGGGTATCGGCACTCAAGTTGATTTAGTGATTGTGATGGGCGGCGATGGAACGATGTTGAGCGTTGCACGAAGCCTGATTGACGCGGATATACCATTGGTGGGTGTTAATCGCGGGCGATTTGGCTTTTTAACTGACCTGCGTGCTGAAGACATGTTGGTGCAACTTGACCGCATTTTGGTGGGTGATTATATCGAAGAGCCCCGTGTGATGCTTACTGCAGAGGTTTTGCGGCAAGGGCAAGTGTTGCATGCCAACATTGCCTTAAATGATGTGGTCATTAAAAGTGGCTTACGCCTCATTGAGCTAGAAGTGACAATTAATGATAAATTTGTGCATAAGCAACGCGCAGATGGTTTAATCATCAGTACGCCAACGGGCACAACTGCCTATGCGCTTTCCGCGGGTGGTCAAATTTTACACCCCAATTTACATGCCATTTCTTTGGTGCCTATTTGCCCGCATACCTTAAGTAATCGACCGATTGCGGTGCATAGCGATAGTAAAATTGAAGTCACCGTGATGCAGTTTGATGAGGCACAATTAAGCTTTGACGGTCAATTTCAGGTGGCGCTACAAATCGGTGACAAGGTCAAAGTGCAACGCGCTAGTCAAACCATACGTCTGTTACACCCCAGTGATTATTGTTATTTTGATATGTTGCGTAACAAGCTTAACTGGGGTTGATTATATAATGCTACAAAGCCTTTCCATTCGTGATTTTGTCATCGTCAATCAACTCGATTTAGACTTTGAAGTAGGTTTCACCGTACTGACGGGTGAAACAGGCGCTGGTAAATCAATTTTAATCGACGCGCTATCCTTAGCGCTCGGTGCCCGTGGTGAGGGCGGTGTTACGCGCGCAGGCTGCGATAAAGCGGAAATCAGCGCTATTTTTGCTATTGCAAGTAATGTTGAAGCCAAACAATGGCTAGCAGAAGCGGAGATGGAATGCGATGCGAATGAGCTGATTTTACGCCGTGTGATGTTTGCCGATGGTCGTTCGCGTGCTTTTATCAATGGTGCGACGGTGACCGTTGCTCAACTCAAAGAGCTAGGCGAATTGCTGGTAGATATTTACAGCCAAAATGCGCATCACTCCCTGTTAAAACAAGCTACTCAACGCCATGTGCTGGATAACTTTGGCGGCTTATCAAGTCTCGCATTGCAAGTTGCGAGTCAATATAAAGTTTGGTACACACTCAATCAGCAACGTTTGGAAGTTGAAAAAAATGCCAGCGCTTATGCCGATGAACTGGCTGATTTACGTGACAACACGCGGGAATTGGCGCAAATTGCAGTAAGCCCAACTGAATGGGACGAACTGCAGCAAGAGCATTTGCGTTTATCCAATGGTGCTGGCTTGATTACAGGTGGCGAAGAGTGTCGAGAGTTGTTAAGCGAAGGTGAATTATCGGCCATGCGCTTGTTGATTCAAGTGCAGCACAAATTGCAAAATCTCTGTGAATTTGATGCCGCAATTACCGAAGCCACTGAAACGCTGGATTCTGCCATTATTCAATTAGAAGAAACCTCACGCTTTTTAAATCGCTATCTTCAGCGCGCAGAGCTTGACCCAGAAAGGCTTGCGAAGCTCGATTCGAGAATTCAGAGTATTCATAACGCCGCACGTAAAAATCGTGTAAAACCTGAGGATTTAACAGACTTACTGCTAAAGTCGCAGGCGCGCATGGCGGAGCTTGAACTATTTGCAAATGATGGCGAACTGGCGAAACAAGAAGCTCAGGCATTGGCGACTTACATGCAGTTTGCGACACAACTCAGCGAGGGCCGAAAATCTGCCGCAGCCAAATTAGGCACACAAATTAGTGCAGAAATGCAGCGCTTGTCTTTAAGTGGCGGTAAGTTTGAAGTGGCGCTTACTGAGCAAGCACCCACGGCTAACGGACTTGAGCAGATTGAGTTCATGGTGGCAGGGCATGCAGGCGTAGTCGCAAGGCCGCTCAGTAAAGCGGCATCAGGCGGTGAGCTTTCACGTATTAGCCTAGCAATTCGGGTTGTGACTGCACAAAAAGAGAGTATCCCCACCATGATATTCGATGAGGTCGATGTTGGGATTGGTGGTGGAGTAGCGGAAGTGGTTGGTCAGCTTTTGAAACAATTAGGCGCGCCACAAGGCGATGAACACCTCAGTCAACGTCAAGTACTAGTGATTACTCACTTGCCGCAAGTCGCTGCATTGGGCTCACATCATTTACGCGTCAGCAAGTCGCTGGTCAATGAGCAAACGCTTAGTACGATAGCTACACTAAATGCAGACCAACGAGTGCAAGAGGTGGCGCGGATGTTAGGTGGAATTGAGATTACCGACACCACACGTCAACATGCCAAAGAGATGCTGGCAAAGTGATTGTCACCGAAGTAATTGCACCAAGTAATAGTACGCTCAATCACTAAAAACAACTGCCCCGCAAGCCAATATCCATGCGGCTCGCAGGGCGTTTGTTTTTAAAGCTTACGTCTTAAAGCTCCGCACTAATTTTCGGATACCTTTTCGGCCAAACTTTCTTTTAAAGGCTACTTTAAAGTCATATAAATAAAACGGTAGTTTTATTTTAAAAGTGAATTTAACGCCCAAGTGTGCCAAATATAAACCCATCAGGCGCTCGCGTCCTGCCCAATGTAATTTGTTGCAGATGCGGGCTAAGTCTGAATAGCGGTAGTTAAGGGCCGTTGGATAGGTATAAAAACGGGCGCGCGCAGTATCAATCAACGAGAAACTTAATTGTTTGCTCTCTAGTAGTTGCACCAGTACATTTCCGCCAGACAAGTCGCGGAAGAAAACTCCGGTTTTGTGCATGTGATGCAGGAATTGTGCTAACTGCGTATAAACTTCCTCAGCACTTAAGGTGGTGTTTTTGTCGCTAAAATAAAACTCTTTATGGCCTAGCGCAAAATGCACAAACATCTCACCGACCGAGCAATCCGCTTTTACATAATCGCAAATGTAAAAATTTTGTTTGAGAGTGACGTCATTTTCTTGTTCAAAGAAGGCGACGGGCGCTGCCGTAGCAACACCGCGCCTGAGCAGCTCTACCGCACCGTTCCAACTGCGCTTGGCCTTGCTGGGTTTAAAGCGATCCAACAACTGTTTGTGTAAATACATTTTTACAGGTTGTTTTACCGTAACTTGCTTGTCAGCGTCTCTTGGGTCGGGGAGCGTCCAAATGGCGTTACGAGCATGGCGTAAGGCATTGTTTTTTTGCGGGCTAATTAATTGGCTAGGGTGCAATTGTTGCGCCAGTTGCTGGGCTTCATCGGCATCCTTTGCCAAAATCAGTCCAAACCAGCTATCCTGTTTGAACGGAAAATATTGCTGATTTTTGATGTGCGCATGTATCGCCAAATCTTTCGCTAATGTCAGGTTAGGTTTTGTATTGATAGGTTGATTTTTAGGCCAGCGCAAGTAAATCGGCGATTCGCTGATAATGTCAGTGGTGGTAGTAATGGCATGGCCATCGCGATGACTGATTTCAGCCTGCTGAATAGCGGCAAGTTCATAAATGTCGCTTAAAAAGGCAACTTTGCCGTTAATCGTCCATAAAGCGTGAATTTCAAATTGCTCGGTTTGAAAGTGGTGAACTTCCAAGCCATTGGCTGTAGAAATAGCCTTTAAATATTGCGCCCCTTGGATGAGTTTAGCGGTTGTTTTTACCGCGTTAAAACTGGCATGATGCCAAAAATTTTTCAAGGCGCCATCTACACATGCGTAGTGTGTGACGCGTTCTAGACTTGGATATTCAGCATCAGTTAAACCATCATCAATCAGGCCTTCACGGTGGCAAATCAGCGCGCCCCAAAATACTTGGTCTAGCGCACCAGAGGCGGCATTCAGCAATAAATAACGTGCGGCATAATCAGCCTGCTTTTGCTCACCATCGGACAGTAGGCGCTCAATGCGGTATATCGCCCAAAATGCAACTGGGGAAATGAAACTTTTGATGCCAAAGTCTGAGGTGATTTTACCTAGCAAACGCGCTTTTTTAATCAGGTTGAATTTTAATCGGGTGGCCCAACGGTATTTAAATACGCGGTGGTCAAAGCGCTCTGGTTCTGAAACGCGCTCTGAGAATAAATTATTACTGTGAACATCGGGCAATTGGTTTTTTGCTTTGAGCAGACTCAATAGGCCGATATTATAGATAGGCTCAAAATCTGTTACATTGGGGCCAGCAAGCTCAATGTAACGTTGCTTGACAGTCGCATAGGCAATAGCCCAAGCTCGCAAGAAGCAATTCAATGAATAACCCGCCCAGCGTTTACGATTAACAGTAGCGCCAATTTCAATGCGCCTGATATGTGCACCAAAACGTTCTAACACTTGCGCTAAGAACGTTTGCCAATTTTCTTGTTCAGCCGCATTCTCCATGTTTTTGGCGCTGTTAAAAGGCTGAATTAAATGTAGCGTAACGTTTAATTTTTCATCAATTAAGCGCTGTAAAAAACGTGCATTAAAACTCTCTAAATCGCCGTAGGTAAAATCTAAGCGCACCTGCTTGATGCCTAATTGCTGCAGTTGTGCAATGACATAATTATCCATAAGTGCATCGGCGGCAGAAGCAACACACACGCCAACATAATCATGCGGAATGTGGTGGTTTGCAGGCGGTAAGTGCCCTTGCTTGATGTAAAGTTTGCCAGTGAAAATATAAGCCAAACCCTTGCAGATAATTGGCCAAGTAAGCAAGCTAGGCTGTTTTGTGCGATGCGGCATTATAGATTTTATGGTAAACGGTAACGCTGTTCGTTATACAACAAATCTGGCAGCAGCACATTTGCGAGCGCGCGTTTCTCTAATTCTTTAGCGTTGGCGGGTGGTGCTACCTCGTTCAAATGTTTGGTGTTAGCATCATACAACGCGTGCGCAGCAGCCTTGCCAGAGCGCAATACCACAACTTGCTTACCTGATGCGCTTTCCTCCATCCAACCATAGTTGTCGTTGTATTGCATCATGGCGCGGCCATGAGTATCTGGCGCTAGGTTCGATAAATCACGCCCTGTCATGGGGGTTTGCCCCTGTATGCCCATCAGCGATAGTAGGGTTACTGGCAAGTCAATTTGGCTGGCAACACCAGTAAAGCGTTGCGGCTGAATGTCGGCACCTAAAATAAGCCCTGGAATGTGAAAGCGCTCAATCGGAACCAATGTGTCGCCACGTACTCGAATATCGTGGTCGGCTACAATTAAAAATACCGTATCTTTCCAGTAAGGGCTTTGCTGCGCCTTTTTAAAGAATTCGCCAATCGCATAATCGGCGTACTTTACTGCGTTGTTGTCCGTTGCCTTGGGCTGTTCGTATAGCTCAATTCTGCCATCAGGAAACTCAAATGGTGCATGATTAGAGGATGAGAACGCCAAGGTGAAAAATGGCTTGCCCGCTTGATGGTGGGTGAGTAATTGTTCATGCGTTTTGTTGAGTAAATCTTCGTCCGAAGCACCCCAGCTGCCGACAAACACTGGATTTTTATAATCTTTCTGATCGACTATATTTTGAAAGCCGTTGCCGGTAAAAAAGCCACGCATATTGTCAAAATGCGATTCGCCGCCGTAGATAAATTCAGTGGTGTAGCCTTGTTTTTCCAGTAGCGCAGCTAAAGTGAAAAAGTTCTTTTGTGACTTTGATAGTTTGACTGTGCTATCCGCCGGTGTCGGCTGAAAGCCCGTTGTGACCGCTTCAATGCCACGTACCGAGCGCGTGCCAGTTGCATAAAGTTGCTCAAACCAAATGCCTTGTTCTTTCAGCTTTTCAATATTGGGTGTAACAGGCGTACCGCCTAGCGATTGTACAAAGGTCGCCCCCAGACTTTCTTGCAGAATAATCACTAGATTTAGCGGCTTTTCACGTACGCGGCTTGATTTTAGAGTGGAGAGGGTCGGAATGTCGGACTCTGTAGCCCCCGTTATTTTTAAAATTTCTTCACGGGGCATTTTGCCGTAAATCTCACTTGATTTAGTTTCTTTGAGTAGATTGTAAGTGGCGTAAAGAACTGAATAGCCGGAGTTTAGTACAAGACTGTTGACCATGCTATCGGCGGTAATGGCGAACAAGGCAGGGTTTGCCGGCCGATGGCCGATGGTAGAACGTATGCCAAAAGCGATTAAAATAAAAATCAGCGGCCAAGTAATGAGTGTTTTTTTGACTGACCAAGCTGATTTAGCCTCAAGCCAAGGCTTCATCAAGCGGTGCATGGCAACATGCGTTAATACTATAAAAATCAGCGCCGCAAAAATATGGATGCGAAAACCAACCCACAGCATGCTGGCAACTTCATGCGGATATTTAAGATATTCCACAAAAATACGATTTGGGCGAACATCGTATTCTGCAATAAATCCGGGTGTAGCAACTTCTAAAAAAACCAGTAATACGATGGCCACTGTCACCCAAGCATAAGTAAACCATTGCCAGCCGCGCCAGCACTTGGCTAGGCTAAAAATGGGGGCTAGTAAAACGGGAATCAGGCCTAATAAACAGAGCTGAATAATATCAACACGTACACCTTGCAAAAACAGCGCGGTCAGTTGGCCTGTTGCCAGTACGCGGTCATATTTCCACAAAACTAAGCCAAAACGCGAGGCCGATAACACCACTAAAGCAATGATAAACATCACCACCAATGGCGCGTAAGCGTCAAATTTTCCTGCGAATTTCCAGAGTTTAGCGAGTGGATTTTTGCTGGCAGAATGATTAATTGCTGATTGCGTGTGTAAGTTAGCCATGCGAAGATTTTAAACGGTAAACGCGTATTATAGCGTTTTTAGTTTCAACTTATTGATACGAAATATGACAGAGTATAGTCAGTTACTAGATGCGTAGCTTAGTCTTTATGTAGGCAAGGGGATTTGTCGCAGATGCCATAAATGGTTAGTGAATGATCCTGCATTTTAAATCCCAGTTTTGCTGCGGCTGCTTCTTGCCTTTTTTCAATCTCAGCATCGTAGAACTCTTCAACACGACCACATTTTACACATACGATATGGTCATGATGACCACCTGTGTTTAGTTCAAACACCGCTTTGCCACCTTCAAAATGGTGGCGTATCAACAAGCCAGCTTGTTCAAATTGTGTAAGTACACGATAAACCGTTGCCAAGCCGACATCTTCTCCCGTGTTCAGCATCACTTTATAGATGTCTTCCGCTGAAAGATGGCGCTCTTTGCTATTTTCAAACAAGCTCAATACCTTTAGTCTGGGTAGTGTCGCTTTAAGGCCGGCATTTTTTAAGTCATTTTGATCTTGCATGGTCGTTTACTCATAATTAACAATGACAGTGTTTTGGGTTCGCTATCAACGTGTTATATTAACGCTAATTCTAACTAAAGTCATAATATGCGTATTTTTTCTACACTTCGTTACTCTTTCATTTTGCTGGCAATGCTGTGTGCTTCATGCGGCACGGCAATTCCCACCATTAAACCTTATAAAATGGATGTGCAACAAGGTAATGTTGTTACATCAAAAATGCTGTTGCAATTACGGCCCGGCATGACCAAGTCGCAAGTGCGCTTTATTATGGGTACGCCGCTTATACAAGATAGTTTTCATGGTAATCGTTGGGATTATGTATACCAGTTGCGTGAAAAAGGCAAAATTACCGAGCAACGCCGTGTGATTTTAGATTTTGAAAAAGACCTATTAAAAACTGTGCGCGGTGATGTGATTCCTAAAGCGGGCGAGCAAGACGAAGTAAAGCCGAATACTGGAACACGTGTGATTGAGCCAGCAGGCGAGGCTCAAAAAAAAAGTCTGATTGAACGCCTCAAGTTCTGGAAAAACGACGACCCAGAATCAACAGCCAAGGCGGCAACTTCTGCGGCCTCAGCAACAGCCGCTGTAGCTGAAAAGTCGGGTGAGATCGCTGTAGCTGCACCAGCTGCTTTGGTTGAAACAACTTCCTCTTCTATCGCTGAAAAACCTGCCGTAATAACTGAGCAGGCTCCAACCGAAGTACAGGTTTCTGCAATTGCAGCAGATACCCCTAAATCTGTTTTAGTTCAAGATATACAATTACCCTTGGCTACCCCCGCATCCTCACTAGAGCAGCCTGCAACGCAAATTGAGGCAGCCGCAAAAGCGCCTGTGCAAAAAGCAGAAATTGTTGATGGGGCTGCGCTTACAAATGACGCCGTTGTTAAAGCGGTGAATGATTGGGCGCAAGCATGGCGGACTAAAAATGTGAATCAATATCTTGGCTTTTATGCAGATAAATTTAAACCAGATGCGGCATTAAGTAAAAAAGCTTGGGTGGCGCAGCGTAAGCAACGCCTCTCTGACAAGCAAGGTGAAATCGGTTTGGTGCTAGAAAATACGCAGGCGCAAGTGCAAGGGCAGCAAGCAACGGTGCAGTTTTTACAAAAATATCAATCAAAACAACTTAGCGACCAAGTTACTAAGCAGTTAACCCTTGAGTTTGACGCAAAATTGAATCGTTGGTTGATTGTTAAAGAAACCGTTTTGCAGAATGTGCAAACACTAGGTGCAGAAAAGGTATCCGTACACACTCAATCTACCCTCAGTCAAACTAAAGGTGAAATTAAAGAAAATATAGCGAGCGTCAACGCAAGCAGCGAAACGATTGAAATTGTGGGCGAGAAAGTCGGCTTTTAAGTCGATATTTAAATATCAGTTTTTTGAAGCGATGTAATTTAGAAAGCAATGAATGACTAAAGTAGTGATAGCAGGGGTAACGGGACGCATGGGGCATGCATTGCTTGAAGGCGTTTTTGCGGATAGTGAATTAGAATTGCATGGCGCATTAGACCGTGCAGGAAACCCGCAAGTAGGGCGCGATGCTGGTGAGCAATTTGGCAAAATAACTTCTGTGAAAGTTGTCGATAATATTGATGAAGCCTTGAAAAATGCCGATGTGCTGGTAGATTTCACTCGACCTGAAGCCACCATCCAGTATCTCGAAGCTTGCCAAAAACATCAGGTAAAAATGGTAATTGGCACTACTGGTTTTTCGTCAGAGCAGAAATTGGCTATTGAAACAGCCGCTAAAAACATTGCGATTGTTTTTGCGCCCAATATGAGCGTGGGCGTGACTTTATTGATTAACTTGGTGGAGCAGGCAGCTAAAGTGTTAATGGACGGCTATGACATTGAGGTGGTTGAAATGCATCATCGCCATAAGGTGGATGCACCATCCGGTACCGCCCTACGTTTGGGCGAGGCGGCGGCCAAAGGCTTGGGCCAAGATTTAAAAGACTGCGCCATCTATGCACGCGAAGGCGTTACTGGCGAGCGCGAAGCTGGCAAAATTGGCTTTGCCACACTGCGTGGCGGTGATGTTGTAGGCGACCATACCGTTGTGCTTGCTGGTATTGGTGAGCGCGTCGAGTTAACGCATAAAGCAAGTAGCCGTGCCACGTTTGCACTCGGCGCTCTACGTGCTGCTAAGTTTTTAAAAGATAAAAACTTTGGTTTGTTTGATATGCGCGACGTATTAAGTTTGCGTTAATTCAAACTCCTTCTATACGTGCTCACCAAACCTCGTTTCTATGTATCTTTACTGACTATTTTAAGTCTAGTCTTTATCTGGTCAGCCATTGCCCCGCTTGACCGTCTTACTTGGTGGTTGGAAGTGTTGCCTGTGCTAATTGCCCTGCCGATTCTATTCAAAACTTATCCAAAGTTTCAATTCACACAATTAGCTTATTTGCTCATGCTGGTGCATGCCATTATTTTGTTAATCGGTGGACATTACACCTACGCCGAGGTGCCATTATTGAATTGGTTGCGTGACACGTTTGACTTATCACGCAATTATTACGATCGCATCGGCCACCTTGCGCAGGGCTTTATTCCCGCTATCATCGCACGCGAGATTTTGCTTAAAAAATTGCCTTTAGTTGCCGGCAGCTGGTTGTTTTTTATTGTTTGCTGTATTTGTTTAAGTATCAGCGTGCTATATGAATTTATAGAGTGGTGGGTCGCCATTTACCAAGGCGGGGCGGCGGATGCTTTTCTAGGCACGCAGGGTGATATTTGGGACACGCAATGGGATATGTTCTGTGCGTTAATCGGCTCAATAGCAGCCCAGTTGTTGCTGGCTAAAACGCACGATAAACAGATGATTGTGATGCAACTGTAGAAATAACCGAATGCTAAAAAAATCGTCCCCTATTATTCGCCCATGAACTAATCACGTGGTTTTTAACGCTTCTTAATCTTATGTTGTAAAAACACCCATACCACAGGCAAGGTGGGCACAATAATCAGTGCTAAAGCTACCCATGAAAAATGTGCTTTCACCCATGGATGGTTGCCAATTAAGTAGCCGATTGACGTTAACCCGCATACCCAGATTAGACCGCCAATGACGTTATAAAAAGCAAACTTTGCATAGCTCATCTGCCCTACGCCGGCAACAAAAGGGGTAAAGGTGCGAATGAAGGGTAGAAAACGGCCGACTACAATGGTAATTGGGCCGTGCTTTTCGAAGAACTCATGCGTTTTGTTGAAGGCGTCTTTATTAAACCATCTGGAATTTTTCCAGCTAAATACTTTTACCCCGACCCATTTTCCGATCGAGTAATTAACGGCATCTCCGCTAATTGCGGCGATTGATAATAAAACCATCAATACAGGTAAACTCATGCCGCCGATGGCTGCAATGGCCCCAGCAACAAACAGTAATGAGTCGCCGGGAAGGAATGGCATTGCAACTAAGCCCGTTTCAACAAAGATAATTAAAAAAAGTAATGCATATATCCATAATCCGTAGGATTGAGTGATTACTTCTAAATGCTTGTCCAAATGTAAAAACACGTCAATGAAAACTGAGAAATCCATAATAATAAAGTTTTGTTCCAAGACCAAAGATAGCGGAATTATAGTGTATAAGTGGTGCATAGGCGGGCAGGCTTCCGTAATCCGCCGCAAGTAACACTAGACTAGTAGCAATAAATGCTCACGCTCCCATGAGCTAATCACGCGGTTGTAAGTGCCGTATTCCAACTTTTTCACGGCGCAGAACGCATCCACGAAGTTCTCGCCAAAGAGTGCGTGCATGGGTTTGCAAGCACGAAGTCGATCGATGGCATCTTCAAGATGGTGGGGCAGTTCGTCGGCCATATTCCATGCGCTACTACTGAGCGCATCGGTCGGCTGCAGTGCTTCAATCATGCCTTGGTAACCACAGGCCAAAGTTGCCGCAATTGCCAGATAGGGGTTTACGTCAACGCCAGGCACGCGGTTTTCAACACGTCTTGAGCTGGCATCAGAGTTTGGCACGCGTATGCCACAAGTGCGGTTGTCGTAGCCCCAGCGCACATTGGTGGGAGCCGACATAAATGGCGCTAGTCTGCGGTATGAGTTTACGTAAGGCGCGAACATCGGCATGACTTGCGGAATATATTTTTGTAAACCAGCAATATAGTGGAAAAATTCAGGGCTAGCGCTGCCATCGGCTTTGCTAAATATATTATTGCCGTCAGCATCGATAATGCTTTGGTGAATATGCATCGCGCTGCCTGGTTCAGCTTCCATCGGTTTTGCCATGAAGGTAGCGAAAATGCCGTGTCTTAAAGCAGTCTCGCGCACCGTGCGTTTGAACAAAAATACGCGGTCGGCAAGTTCCAATGGATCGCCATGGGTAAAGTTAATCTCCATTTGGCCTGCCCCAGCCTCGTGAATCAGTGTTTCTACACCCAAACGGTGAACGTCACAAAACTTAGAAAGCTCCATAAAAAAGGGGTCAAAATCATTTACCGCATCAATTGAATAGCTTTGTCTGCCCGCTTCTGGCTTGCCAGTGCGGCCAATGGGTGGTTGTAGAGGCTCATGCGGGTTTTGCTGACGCGCGACTAAGTAAAATTCCATTTCTGGCGCGACCGCGGGTCGCCAACCTCGTTCGGTATATAGCTTAATAATATTGCGTAATACTGAGCGTGGCGAGAGTGCTACAGGTGAGCCATCCCACTCCAAGCAGTCGTGAATAATCACGGCGACCGGTTCGGCGGCCCAAGGCACTACTCTAAAGGTGGAAATGTCGGGTTTGCAGATCATGTCGGGGTCAGTGTCGCCTACATAGGGCGCATTATCTGGTTGCTGGCCGTTAACGGTGTTGAGCAACACGCTTTTTGGCAAGCGCATCTCACCTGCACTTAAAAACAAATCTTTAGGTAATATTTTGCCGCGTGCAATGCCTGTCATGTCGGGAATCACACACTCAACTTCGTGTATATGATGCTCGGCAATGAGTTGCGAAATTGATTTTGTCATGGCTCACCTTCAGTGGCTGTTTCGATAGTTACACTTTAGAATTGAAGCGTTCTATTTACAATCTAAAGTTGAAAAGTAAGTAGTTTTTCGCTATAATTCGTTAATTCTGAAACGGGAAGAGTATACAAAGCTCCTCCCGTTTTGCACATCCGCCATCCGTTCATGATGGACAAAGTTTAAATTTATAAATGCTGCAATAACTTGCTTGAAAAACGGGTTATTGCAAAACCAAGGAGTTGCCGTGTCACAAAACCTGCCCGCCATACTAGTACTTGCAGATGGAACTGTGTTTCGTGGTACTTCAATTGGGTCTTCTGGCCAAACCGTTGGTGAAGTGGTGTTTAACACTTCCATGACTGGTTACCAAGAAATTCTGACAGACCCATCTTACACCAAACAAATCGTTACGCTAACGTATCCGCATATCGGTAATTATGGCATTAATCCAGAAGATGTCGAATCGGGGCAAGTCTATGCCAGTGGTTTGATCATTCGTGACTTGCCGCTCACGCATAGCAATTTTAGAAATTCTCAATCGCTCTCTGAATATTTAACTGGCAATAATGTGGTGGCAATCGCAGATATTGATACACGTAAACTCACTCGAATTTTGCGTGAAAAAGGCGCGCAAGCGGGTGCGATCATCGCAGGTGAGGCGGATGAAGCCAAGGCTATTTCATTGGCGCAGTCGGCAATTGCTGACTTCCCCGGTTTGTCTGGCTTGGATTTAGCAAAAGTAGTGAGTTGTAAGAAAGCTTACGAATTTGCCGAAGGCGAATGGGCCTTAGGTAAGGGCTTTACGGCGGCGCCTGTCAAGCAGTTTCACGTGGTGGCTTACGATTACGGTGTGAAGCGCAATATTCTTCGCATGTTGGTTTCACGTGGCTGCAAGGTTACCGTATTGCCAGCCCAAACAACGGCCGCTGAAGCATTGGCTTATAAGCCCGATGGCGTGTTTCTTTCAAATGGCCCTGGCGATCCTGCGCCATGTGATTACGCAATTTCTGCAATTAAAACGCTTGTAGAAACTGGCGTGCCAACCTTTGGTATTTGTTTAGGCCATCAATTACTCGCACTTGCGAGTGGGGCAAAAACGCTAAAAATGAAATTTGGTCACCATGGTGCGAATCATCCCGTGCAAGATGTTGTAACCAAGCGCGTTTACATTACCAGCCAAAATCACGGTTTTGCGGCAGATGCGGCAACTTTGCCAGCCAATATTAAAACTACGCACGTTTCATTGTTTGATGGTAGCTTGCAAGGCATTGCACGTACCGACAAGCCTGCATTTGGCTTTCAAGGTCACCCTGAAGCAAGCCCGGGCCCTACTGAAATGAGTTATTTGTTCGACCACTTTATTGAATTAATGGAAAGAAGTCGCTAGACGTAGACTTTGACCTTGAGTTAAAGGCTGATTTCAGTTTTAACTCACGACTAACGACTATCAACTGCAGACTAAAATTATGGCAAAACGTACAGACATTAAATCCATCCTAATTATCGGGGCAGGCCCCATTGTGATCGGTCAGGCGTGCGAGTTTGATTATTCAGGCGCACAAGCTTGTAAAGCCTTGCGTGAAGAGGGTTACCGTGTAATTTTGGTGAACTCAAACCCCGCGACCATTATGACCGACCCAGAAATGGCCGATGCAACTTACATTGAACCCGTTACTTGGCAGGTGGTTGAAAAAATTATAGCAAAAGAGCGTCCTGATGCCTTACTGCCTACTATGGGCGGCCAAACAGCATTGAATTGTGCGCTAGATTTAGATAAACATGGCGTATTGGCAAAGTATAAAGTTGAGCTAATTGGTGCTTCAAAAGAGGCTATTGATAAAGCGGAAGACCGCCAAAAGTTTAAAGAAGCGATGACTAAAATCGGTTTAGGTTCAGCGCGTTCAGCTGTGGCACATAGCATGGAAGAAGCCTTGCAAGTGCAGGCGAGCATTGGATACCCAACGATTATTCGTCCATCCTTCACCATGGGAGGTAGCGGTGGCGGAATTGCCTACAACCGAGAAGAATTCATTTCGATTTGCGAGCGCGGTTTAGATGCTTCACCCACCAATGAACTGCTGATTGAAGAATCGCTATTGGGCTGGAAAGAGTATGAAATGGAAGTGGTGCGCGACTCTGCCGACAACTGCATCATCATCTGTTCGATTGAAAACTTAGACCCAATGGGCGTACATACGGGCGACTCAATCACTGTGGCGCCAGCACAAACGTTGACAGACAAAGAGTACCAAATCATGCGTAATGCCAGCTTGGCTGTGTTGCGTGAAATTGGCGTTGATACTGGCGGTTCAAACGTACAATTTGCCATTAATCCTGATGATGGCCGCATGATTGTGATTGAGATGAATCCACGTGTTTCACGTTCATCTGCATTGGCTTCAAAAGCGACAGGCTTCCCCATTGCAAAAGTGGCTGCAAAATTGGCAGTTGGTTTTACTTTAGATGAATTGCGCAATGAAATTACGGGCGGTGCTACACCGGCTTCATTCGAGCCTTCTATTGATTATGTAGTCACAAAAATCCCAAGATTTGCCTTTGAAAAATTTCCACAAGCAGATTCACGCTTAACAACACAAATGAAGTCAGTCGGCGAAGTGATGGCGATTGGTCGTACTTTCCAAGAATCCTTCCAAAAAGCCTTGCGTGGCTTAGAGGTTGGCGTAGATGGCTTGGATGAAAAAACCACCGATTTAGATACCATCACTAAAGAAATGGGTGTGCCTGGTCCTGAGCGTATTTGGTACGTGGGCGATGCGTTCCGAGCAGGGCTGAGTGTGGACGAGGTGTTTAATATATCCAAAATCGACCCTTGGTTTTTAGTGCAAATTAAAGACCTGGTTGACCGCGAACAAGCGCTTAAAGGTAAGCAGATTGCGGATTTAGATAAACAGGCGATGTTAAAACTAAAACGTAGCGGTTTTTCTGATCGTCGCTTAGCCGCCTTACTCAATACAGACCAACACGCTGTGCGTGCTTACAGACAAGCTTTACAAGTACGCCCTGTTTACAAGCGCGTAGATACTTGTGCAGCTGAATTTGCAACTGACACGGCTTACTTGTATTCAACCTATGAAGAAGAGTGCGAAGCCGCACCTACCAATAAAAAGAAAATCATGATTTTGGGCGGTGGTCCAAATCGTATTGGTCAAGGTATCGAGTTCGATTATTGCTGTGTGCATGCCGCCTTTGCGATGCGTGAAGATGGTTACGAAACCATTATGGTGAACTGTAACCCTGAAACGGTTTCTACGGATTACGACACCTCGGACCGCTTGTATTTTGAGCCAGTCACGCTGGAAGATGTGCTTGAAATCGTAGCGCTAGAAAAACCTGTTGGCGTGATTGTGCAATACGGCGGACAAACACCATTAAAATTAGCGCGTGACTTAGAAAAAGCTGGGGTGCCGATTATTGGCACAACGCCAGATGCGATTGATAAAGCAGAAGACCGCGAACGCTTCCAAAAAATGTTGCAAGAACTTGGCTTAAAACAACCACCAAACCGCACCGCCAGAACGCCCGATGAAGCAATTCGTTTAGCCTTGGAAATCGGCTATCCACTTGTGGTGCGTCCTTCTTATGTGTTGGGCGGTCGCGCAATGGAGATTGTGCAAGAGCAATCGCAACTCGAGCGTTATATGCGTGAAGCGGTAAAAGTGTCGAATGAATCTCCAGTGCTGTTGGATCGTTTCTTGAACGATGCCTTAGAAGTGGATGTTGACGCCCTTTGCGATAATACTGGCGACGTGATTATTGGCGGCATCATGGAACACGTTGAACAAGCCGGCGTGCATTCAGGTGACTCCGCCTGTTCGTTGCCACCGTATAGTTTATCAGCAAAATTGCAAGATGAATTACGAGAACAAACCAAACAAATGGCGCGCGCTTTGGGCGTAGTCGGCTTAATGAACGTGCAGTTCGCGATACAAGGCGAGACGGTTTTTGTGCTTGAAGTTAACCCCCGTGCATCACGTACCGTGCCCTTCGTTTCTAAGGCCTGTGGATTGCAACTGGCTAAAGTAGCCGCACGCTGCATGATTGGCACGTCATTGATGTCACAAGGTGTTACACGTGAGATTATCCCGCCATTCTACTCAGTGAAAGAGGCGGTATTCCCGTTCATTAAGTTTCCTGGCGTTGATACAATTTTAGGCCCTGAAATGAAATCTACCGGTGAGGTCATGGGTGTAGCTGCAACCTTTGCTGAAGCGTTTCTTAAGTCACAACTTGGTGCTTCTACCAAGTTACCTGAAGGCGGCAGAGCCTTTATCAGCGTGCGTAAAGAAGATTACAATAAAGTGGTTGAAATCGCGCATGCCTTGCATGACTTAGGCTTTGAATTGGTGGCGACTAAAGGTACGGCAACGGCACTGACCGCAAATGGCTTAAAAGTAACTTCAGTCAATAAAGTAGCTGAAGGTCGTCCACACATTGTCGATATGATTAAAAACGGTGATATTAGCTTTATTGTAAATGTGACGGAAGATAAGCGTGCCGTGGCCGATTCTTACGAAATTCGACGTAGCGCTTTGCAAAATAAAGTGACTTACTACACGACAATAGCTGGCGCTAAAGCGGCATGTATTGGTATGGCGCATATGCAAGAGTTGACGGTAGAGTCGCTTCAAGACTTGCATAAAAAGCTCGCTTAAAATACACTTTAATTCGATTATTAAATTTTTAACTTTAAGCCACACTCCTATTGGGTGTGGTTTGTTTTTTTATATAAGGTTCTAACATGGCAGTTATTCAAGTCCCAGTCACGGTAAAAGGTGCTGAACTACTTAAAGCAGAGTTGCTTCGCTTGCGCAGTGTTGATCGTCCAGAGGTGATTCAAGCGATTGCTGAGGCGCGTGCGCAAGGTGATTTATCTGAAAATGCAGAATACGAAGCGGCAAAAGATCGTCAGAGTTTTATTGAGGGCCGCATTAACGAGGTGGAAGCAAAGCTTTCTAATGCTACCATTATTGATCCCACTACCTTACATGCTGATGGCCGCTGTGTATTTGGTGCCACGGTAAGAATTGAAGATTTAGATAGCGGTACAATTATCACTTATCAAATCGTAGGTGATGATGAAGCGGATATTAAAAACGGCAAGATTTCAATTAGCTCACCAATATCACGCGGTTTGATTGGTAAGTCAGAAGGTGACATTGCTGAAGTGGCAGCGCCAGGCGGCATTAAAGAGTATGAAATATTAGAGGTGCAATATATTTAATGGCAAATCGTTGGTTAGATAAATTCAGTTTAATTCTCATCACTTTCTGGGTGGGCGCCTTGTGGACAACAGGTGCTGTGGCCTATGTGCTGTTTCAGACCCTACCCGATAGTCAATTGGCTGGACAGTTGGCTGGGAAGTTTTTCACCTACGTTTCTTACTTGGGATTGTTTTCAGGGTTTTATCTGCTGATACATCGTTTGCTAGGTTATGGCACGCAGGCGCTCAAGCAATCTTACTTTTGGGCGGTATTTTTTATGTTGCTGCTGGTGCTGGCTGGGCATTTTGGTATTCAGCCCATTCTGGCACAATTAAAAGCGGATGCCTTACCATCAGATGTGATGCAGAGCGTATTTGCAAACAGGTTTAAAACTTGGCATGGTGTAGCAAGCATTGCCTACGTGCTACAGAGTTTGTTGGGGTTTGTGGTTGTGTTGAAAAAATAATAGTAGTCGTGATTTTTAAATAGCGACAACATTGCCTAACTAAACTTTCTGACTAAATTCGGCTAGATATTTCTAGATATTTATTGGGTAAATAATTTCTTTGGCTGTTATTTAGTTGGGATTACGATTTTGGGTTTAGTAGCGGATGCTCGGTAAATTACCAATTGTTTGCCGATATGATGAACAGCAATTGCGTTAGTTTGTTCACAAATGTCTGATAATAGTTGAGAGCGTAATTCTCTATCGTCACCCATCACTTTAATTTTAATCAACTCATGTGCGTCTAGGCTGACGTTGATTTCTTTCAGTACGCTCTCGGATAAGCCTTTATTGCTTATCATGACAACTGGATTTAAATTGTGTGCAAGACCACGTAAGTAGCTGATTTGTTTTGAGTTCACGGTGGATGTCTTCTTGAGTTATCTTATTGATTTATATAGGCGAGCAGTTTAACAGATGAAACTAAAACCTTCCAGCAAAGCTTGGATGCATGAACATATCAATGACGAGTTTGTGAAGCGCGCCCAAAAAGAAGGTTATCGTGCGCGGGCTGCGTATAAACTAACCGAAATAGATGACAAAGATAAACTAATTAAGCCTGGAATGACAATTGTGGACTTAGGCTCAACGCCTGGCAGTTGGTCTCAAGTGGCCGCACAACGCTTAAAAGGCCAAGGCCGCATCATTGCCTTGGATATTTTGGAAATGCAGCCAATAGGTGGTGTGGAGTTCATACAAGGCGATTTTCGTGAAGAAGCGGTGTTATCTTTATTGGAAAAAAGTTTAAATGGTAAGCAGGTGGACCTTGTAATTGCAGACATGGCACCCAATATCTCAGGTATCGCTGCAGTCGATCAAGCAGGTGCCGCGCATTTAACTGAGCTGGCTTTAGAGTTTAGTAAAGATTGGTTGAAACCAAGCGGCAATTTTCTGGTCAAGGTATTCATTGGCGAAGGTTTTGAAGAAATTTTACAGAGTATGCGTAAAATGTTTGATAAAGTCGTGACGCGCAAACCTAAAGCTTCCCGGGGCAGAAGCAGTGAGGTGTATTTGTTAGGGTTAGGTCGTAAATCGGCATAAAGTATTTGAGCAACGTTAAAGGTCGCAATCAAATGATTAGGCATGTTATTTGACGGTTAATTCAGAAGATTATTTTTGTAAAAAGCGTAAGATGTCAGTGGTAGAATAAGTAAATAGTGAATTGAGACTTGAATTAACATCGAGAACATTCACTTTTGATTAAGGAAAGATATTTTGAACAATATATTTAAGAATATAGCGATTTGGTTAGCCATTGCGATGGTGTTGTTAGCCATTTTTAATGTGACAGGCGTTAAGAATTCTGCAGAAAACCAAGTGGTTTATTCGCAATTTATACAGCAAGTAAAAGACGGCCAAATCGCCAAAGTGCAGATTGATGGACGTATTTTGCACGGAATTACACACGACGGTAAAAAGTTCAACACTTATGCACCATCTGACCCATGGTTAGTTTCAGACTTGCTCAAGAATAATGTGGCCGTTGAAGCGAAACCAGATGAAGAGCAATCCTTTTTAATGAGTCTTTTTGTCTCATGGTTTCCAATGATATTGTTAATTGGCGTTTGGATATTCTTTATGCGCCAAATGCAGGGCGGTGGTAAAGGCGGTGGTCCATTTTCCTTTGGTAAAAGCAAAGCACGTCAGTTAGACGAAAGTAACAATCAAACCACCTTTGCCGACGTTGCTGGTTGTGATGAAGCTAAAGAAGAAGTAACGGAAATCGTTGAGTTTTTACGTGACCCCACTAAGTTTCAAAAATTAGGCGGCCGAATTCCACGTGGCGTATTGATGGTTGGCCCGCCAGGTACTGGTAAAACCTTGCTTGCACGTGCCATCGCAGGCGAAGCTAAAGTGCCGTTCTTCACCATTTCAGGTTCGGATTTTGTCGAAATGTTTGTGGGTGTAGGGGCTTCACGCGTGCGTGACATGTTTGAGAACGCCAAGAAAAATTCACCTTGCATTATCTTTATAGATGAAATTGATGCGGTAGGTCGTAGCCGCGGATCAGGCACGGGTGGCGGTAATGACGAGCGTGAACAAACCTTGAACCAATTGCTGGTTGAAATGGATGGTTTTGAAGGAAATTCTGGCGTGATTGTGATTGCCGCAACTAACCGCGCAGACGTGTTGGATAAAGCCTTACTTCGCCCAGGTCGTTTTGATCGTCAAGTCATGGTGTCTTTACCTGACATTCGAGGTCGTGAGCAAATTCTAATGGTGCACATGCGTAAAGTGCCTATTGATGTCGATGTGCAGGCCGACATATTGGCACGCGGTACACCGGGTTTTTCAGGTGCGGATTTAGCTAATTTGGTTAACGAAGCGGCTTTGTTTGCGGCGCGCCGCAATAAACGCACTGTGGATATGCAAGATTTTGAAGACGCAAAAGATAAAATATTTATGGGGCCTGAGCGTAAATCCATGGTAATGCGTGAAGAAGAACGCCGTAACACGGCGTATCATGAATCCGGTCATGCTGTGGTGGCTAAGTTGTTGCCTAAGGCTGACCCTGTGCATAAAGTTACAATAATGCCGCGTGGCTGGGCACTCGGTTTAACGTGGCAGTTGCCAGAGTTTGACCGTATCAGCAATTACAAAGACAAAATGTTGGAAGAAATCTCGATATTGTTTGGTGGACGTATTGCCGAGGAGATTTTTATGAATCAAATGTCCACAGGTGCTTCTAACGATTTTGAGCGTGCAACCAAGCTTGCTCGCGCTATGGTGACTAAGTACGGGATGAGCGATGCACTAGGCACAATGGTGTACGCGGGAGATGAGCAAGATTCATTCTTTGGTAGCATGAGTTCAAAAACTGTATCCGAAGCAACGCAGCAAAAAGTGGATGCAGAAATTCGTCGAATTCTAGATGAGCAGTACGGCATAGCACGTAAGCTATTAGAAGATAATCGCGATAAAGTGGAAGCGATGACTTCCGCATTGATGGAGTATGAAACTATCGACGCAGACCAAATTAACGATATTATGGCGGGCATTGCCGTGCGCCCGCCGAAGCCAACGCAAAGTAAAGCTAACCCGCCAAAAGATACAGGCTCAACAGGTTTGGGTGCAAATCCAGCACCACAACCAACGGCTAAATCTTAATTATTTCTAGGGTTTAATATGATTTAAAGAGGGCTGGTTTTCTAGCCCTTTTTTTATGAGCTGAATTTTAAGTATAATGCCTGATGTCTTCAAATTTTGAATTTTCATGCGGTAAGTATCAACTCAAGCTCAATCGCCCTCATGTTATGGGTATCGTAAACGTTACGCCAGATTCGTTTTCTGACGGCGGAAAATTTTCATCGACAGATATGGCCGTGGAACATGCACTTAAATTGATAGCGGAAGGTGCTGATATCCTAGATGTTGGTGGCGAATCGACGCGACCAGGCGCGCACCCCGTTAGTTTGGATGAAGAGTTAAGTCGGGTAATTCCAGTTATTGAAACATTGAGTAAACTTACAACAGTTCCTATTTCTATCGATACTTATAAACCAGAAGTAATGCGCCAAGCGATTGTTGCCGGCGCTGATATTGTTAACGATGTGCGTGCATTGCAAGAGCCGGGTGCTTTTGATGTGGTGGCGAAAAGTCAGGCGGGCGTATGTTTAATGCACATGCAAGGCACCCCGCAAACCATGCAACTAGAACCACATTATGAAGATGTTGTGGCTGAAGTTAAACAATTCTTAATCGATAGAATGAACATAGCCATTCGTCATGGCATTGTCAAAAATCGTATCTTGATTGACCCTGGCTTTGGTTTTGGTAAAACACGTGCGCATAATATTTCGCTCATTCAGCATTTAGATGCGCTAAATGTAATCGACCAGCCATTGCTGGTCGGCTTGTCACGCAAGTCCGTATTAGGTGCAATTACAGGTGGCGATGAAGGTCAGCGACTATATGCAAGTATAGCTGCATCCGTTATCTCCGCCATGAAAGGCGCAAAAATACTACGTGTACATGACGTTAAAGCCACGGTAGATGCGTTAAAAGTTGTGGCTGCGATACAATAGCTAGCGAATAAATTCAGTAATTAAA
>NZ_JABFRA010000132.1 GCF_013141425.1 Methylotenera sp.
TACTACAAAGTGCTGATATTCCTTAGCGATTTTAGTAAATTATTGCTTTTTGGTGGAGGTAAGCGGGATCGAACCGCTGACCTCTTGCATGCCATGCAAGCGCTCTCCCAGCTGAGCTATACCCCCGTACCTACATCTTTTCGTTATTAGCAACTTCAGCTATCAGCGAGGCGCCATATTAAAGATGGCGGGCTTTATTGTCAATGATTTTTCGGTGGTTTTAGCAATCATTATTAAATATTTACTTACAGGTTACTTTTGAAGCCAATTTTAGCTATTTTATTTGAATAGCCCGCATTGCTTACCAACCTGATTAACCACGAATATTTGATTGACTCTCAAACTGTGTCAATTCAACTCGAGGTAATGGCTGCCAACCTGCTTTGCGATATTCTGCCACTACGTTGGTGAATACACCGCCGCGCACATAGAATTTTGCAGTAACACGCATAAATTTAGGCTGGGTTGCATTTACCAAGTCATCTAATATGGTGTTGGTTACCGCTTCATGGAAGCAGCCTTGGTCACGGAAAGACCAAATATAGAGTTTTAGGCTTTTTAATTCAACGCAGGTTTGATCTGGAATGTAGTCTAAATAAATCACTGCAAAATCAGGCTGCCCCGTTTTTGGACAAAGACAGGTGAATTCAGGAATTTCCATGTGGATATGAAAATCTCGCACTTGATTGGGGTTTTCAAACGTTTCAAGTGTTTTTGTGGGTTGTGCTGTTGGTTTGCTGCCAATTGATTGCGTAGTCATAAGGTGTTCTTACTAAAAAAAAGTTATTATACTGGTTTATAAAAGTCTATAAAAATTTAGCTTAACTAAACTATTATTTATTTGATCGATTCAATTTGCGTTTAACTCATTTAAAACTGGCTGGCTTCAAATCGTTTGTTGATCCAACAACGCTACACATTCATGGTCAGCGTGTCGGTGTAGTTGGTCCCAATGGTTGTGGTAAATCGAATGTAATGGAATCTGTACGTTGGGTACTGGGTGAGTCGTCCGCAAAGGAAATGCGTGGCGATAGTATGGATGATGTTATTTTTAACGGTTCTGGCAATCGCAAACCTATCTCTAGGGCTAGTGTTGAGTTGGTGTTTGATAACAGTTTTGGTGGCGCTTCAGGCGAATGGTCGCAATACGCAGAAATTTCAGTTAAACGTGTTATTGAACGTGATAAAGGTTCTACTTATTTTATCAATAACACGGTTGTTCGCCGTCGTGACGTAGCTGATTTATTTCTTGGAACAGGCCTAGGCGGCCGGGCATATGCCATTATTGGACAAAATACCATTAACCGCATCGTTGAAGCGAAACCTGAAGAACTGCGTATTTTTCTAGAAGAAGCCGCTGGCATTAGTAAATATAAAGAGCGGCGGCGTGAAACGGAATCGCGTTTACGTGATACCCGAGAGAATTTAGTTCGAGTAGAGGATATTCTGCGTGAATTAGATAAGCAGATTGTGCGCTTGCAATCACAGGCGTTAGTGGCAGAGCAATATCATCGTTTGCAATCTGCATTGAATATGACTAAAGGTCAAGTGTGGTTGTTAAAAAAACGCGATGCTAGTGTGCAATGGGAAAAAGCGCAACGTAATGTAGATAAGCTTGTGAATGAGCTTGAAGCGCAAATGGCTAATTTGCGAAATAATGAAAGCGCTTTAGAGTTTGCGCGGCAGCAAAATTTTGCTGTCATTGAAGTCGTCAATCAGGCACAAAGTAAATATTACGAGTCTAATGCTGAGGTGTCTAATCTTGAGAATCAAGTCAAAAATACTTCAGAGGCGCGAGAACGCATGCAATTGCAATTGCAGCAGCTTACTGCGCAGCTTGATAAAAACATCGCTCAGCATGCTAATTTTCAAGAAAGTTTGTTAATTGCACAAAATGAAATTCAAATTGTAAATTTGGATTTTTCAGTGGCTGAAGAAGTAATTCAGGCTACTAGGAAAGCGCTGCCAATTCTATCAAATCAATATCAACAGGCACTCGCAGAATTTAATACTAGTCAATCCGCATTAACCCAAGCAGAGCAGCGTTTGCACCTAGAACGAGCAAATATTGGGCATATTGCTAGCACTGAGTCTGAAACGAGCGAATATTTACAGCGCTTGCAACTAAATTTAAATCAATTGCAATTTCCTTCAGAAGAGGCCCTAGAACAAAAGCTAGCACAGTTAAGTGAAGCAGAAACGGAAATAGCTTCAATAGAAAAGCGAGTATTGGATACGCGGCAAAATGAGCATGCACTTGACTTGGCGATTAAGGAAGCAAGAGATTTGCTAGCGACAAAACAAAGAGCATTGAACTTGGTAGAAGCTGAGATTGGCTCGCTGACTAAGATTCAGCAAGCAATGCAAAATGGAAATGATGCAGCCGCTTTGAATGCCTGGCTGGAAACTTCAGGTTTAATGAATAGCGTGCGAATTTGGCAAAAAATCAGTATTAAGTCGGGTTGGGAAACGGCATTTGAGTCAGCCTTAGGGCTTCGATTGAATGCACTTACCGCATCTGAAATACCACTTTCAGAACGACCGCCATCGGCACTGAGTTTGGCGATTACATCAAATTCTACATCAGCGCACAAACCAATTGCAGTTACGAACAAACGAGCGCTTTATTCATTAATTGAAAAAATAGAGCCCAATTTGCAAACTGTAATGCAAGACTGGCTTACAGGTGCCTATTTGCTTGAAGATGACGTGGATGCGATTGCAGCGAGCCAAACATTGGCAAACGGTGAGTACCTAGTGAATAAGCATGGGGATATTTTCACCAAGCAAAGTGTTAATTATTTTGGTGCGCAGTCTAACTTACACGGTGTGCTTGAGCGGCAAGCACAACTTGATAAATTACAGTTAAAACTGCCAGACTTGCAACATGAATTAGTGCTGGCGAACCAGCAAATCATGACATTGGAACAAAAGCTAATATCGCTACGAGAGGCTCATCAAACATTCAATCAGCGGCTAAAAACAGCTACGCAGCAGTTGCACCAATTAAATCTAGCAGCACAACAGCTTAAACAGCAACAATTAAATGCCTTACAAAGGCAAAGTGTACTACAAGCTGATATAGCTGTAGCGAATGAAAAACGCTTGAAACTTATTGCTGAGTCAGCTTTGAAAGAAAAGCTGTTGCAAGAAATTTCACAAAGTTTGGAAAATCTGCATAGTGGTAGGCAGATTGCAAGCGAGCAGCGAACTGCTGCTGAATTAGCTTTTAGTGATGCACGAAACGAATTGCAATTGCTCGAGCGTGCACACCAAGAAAAGGTGTTTAAAATAAAGTTAAATAACAATAATATCAATGATTTAACAGGTAAAATTAATCACTTACTTGAAGAAAATTCCAGTCTTAAATTGCGATGCAATGAAGTTGAAACCACCCTGGCCGCGACTAAAATGCAAGCATTAAAAGAAAATTTAGAAACAGCTATCAATAGCAAACGGCAGCAGGAGTTGGCGCTGATTGCTGCGCGAAATTTAATGAGTGAAAGTGAGTTGACATTACAACAGTTGGAACGCACGCGCATGCAAAATGAGCAGTTATTACACCCGATACGCGATAAATTAGAAGCTGGTAGACTGAATGAACAAGAGGCACGTTTGAATTTTGAGCAATGCCAAGCCGAGTTGCAGGCTTCAGGTATCAGCGAGACAGAACTAACTGAGCATCTTGAAATTCATGGCACTGAAAGTAAGTTGAAATCCGTTGATTTGGAATTAAAGCGCGATAATCTAGTGGCAGAATTAGAAGCATTAGGCGCGGTGAATCTGGCGGCTATACAGGAGTTAGAATCTGAGCAAACGCGTAAGCACTACCTTGATAGTCAATGTAATGACTTAAAAGAAGCCAGTGAAACGCTTGAAGACGCGATACGAAAGATTGATAAAGAAACTCGTGGTCGCTTGCAAGCTACATTTGATGAGGCGAATCGGCATTTTAGCGAATTGTTCTCAACACTATTTGGCGGCGGACAAGCAAGGCTGGAATTGCTCGGCGAAGAGATTTTAGATACAGGAATGCAGGTTTTTGCCCAACCACCTGGCAAAAAAAATAGCACGATTCATTTACTTTCTGGGGGTGAAAAAGCTTTAACTGCACTCGCTCTGATTTTTGCCTTATTTAGGCTAAACCCAGCTCCCTTTTGCTTGATGGATGAAGTGGATGCTCCGTTAGATGACAGCAATACCGAGCGTTTTTGTACGATGGTGAAAAAAATGTCTGAAAAAACACAGTTTTTATATGTAAGTCATAATAAAATAACCATGGAAATGGCGCAGCAATTGATTGGTGTTACTATGCAAGAGTCTGGTGTTTCACGTATTGTTGACGTAGATATTGAAGCCGCGGTTCGCATGATGGATGAGCAACTGCTTGATATATAAACAAAAAGCTATAAAATAATAGCCTTTACAATAGGCTTAACTAGGCAGTTGAGTAGATGATGATAATTTTAAAGGTTAAATTGATTTTGGAAGTTAATTTTAGATGAGTGAATTGCAAATAGCGTTAATCGGTATAGGCGCCTTGATAATATTGGCGGTGCTTGCAATTAATTGGTGGCAAGAAAGACGATTCCATCGTCAAGTCGAGAAAAGTTTCGCCCCTTTAAAGCGCGATGCATTGTTAGACGAGCCAACGCTAAATGACAGTGGCTTGGATGTTGTTTCTGAGAAAAGTGCTGATAAACGGTCAGACACCTTTTCTATCGATAAAATATCCGCGGAAGTAGGTTTTCTGCCAGAAAAAAAACCAGAAATTAGCGATCGTTTCGTGAATCTAACTAAAAGTGATGCCATAGAGCCCACATTTGGTGAGGATAATTCAATAGAATCTACTTATAATCAACTGATTAAATCAAAAATAGAAAAGTTATCCTCTAATCTTGCTGAAACGATTGCAAATCATCAGCCTGAAACACCAAGAAAAAAATTCTCAGAGCAATCAAATGCCTTTAAAGAGGTGTTTAGCGAAGATACAGCATTGCAGCAAGAGGCGTCATTCAATAGTAGTCCTGAAAATGTAAATTTTGAAAATCCGATTCAGAAAACAAGTAATCCAAGTATCTTTGGTGTAAATAAGCTGGAAACGCCACAGCAAGAAAGCCAAGATACTGCAATAACCTTGCCAGACATGTTGCACGGGCAAATAGATCTAACTGCATTGTTGTACTTGGCGACTGAAACTTCTGTGAGCACTTTAAGCAATGCCTTGCTGTCATTGTTTGACGGTTTTGATAAACCTGTTTTTGTGCACGTTTTGGATTCAAATAAACAATGGCATCTCCTTAAAGACTTGCAATCTAATCAAGAAGCGCTCAATCGATTGATTTCAAAAGTAGCTTGCAGCCTTCAGTTAGCCGATCGTGGTGGTGCTGTGGCACGCAATACATTGAATCGTTTTCAGTTGGCGGTTGAAACTTTGGGCTTGGGTATCAACGGTCATGTAGAATGGCAAGAGAAAGGTGATGCGCTGAACGCAGCAAATTCTCTGGATTTATTTTGTATTGAAGTTGATAAAACCATTGGCTTTCACTTGGTGCATGGTGAAAGCGGCCCCTTCACTGGGACTAAACTAAGAGGCCTAGCTGAATCGCAAGGTTTGCTACTAACTTCAGATGGCAGCTTTAAGTATTTTGATGAATCTTCCGATGAGAAGTCCGCTAGTAAACAAATTTTGGTTAAAACACAATTGCATCCGTCGTTTGTGATGTTCAATCGGGATGATCATCCTTTTAGCCCTGAAATGTTGCGTACATCCGTGGTAAAAGGCATTACTTTTCAGTTGGATATTCCGCACGTAAGGCAATGTGCCGAGATGTTTAATCGCATGGTGCAGGTCGCCGAACAACTAGAATTAAGCTTAGGCGCGGTATTAGTCGATGATAACAATAAGGTGCTTGGCGATATTCAAATTGAAAAAATTCGTCAGCAACTCAAAGTGATTCAAGCTAACATGCTTGTTCGCGGCATTGTGCCTGGCTCCGATTGCGCGCACCGCCTATTTTCATAAGGTTTTTTAACTTATCCAACTCGTTGTAAATTTCATTGAATCCAATAGTAAAAATTCTATGTTAGAGAGTGCTCAACAGCACGAGTTGGCCTTACGCTATGAGGCGCTACGTCAACTTATTGCGCAATATGACCATGAATATTATGTGTTAGACGCGCCAACTGTACCTGATAGTGAATACGATCGTATCTACCGCGAACTACAAACGCTAGAAAATCAATATCCTCAGTTAATTTCAGTAGATTCGCCAACCCAACGTGTAAGCGGCTTGGCAGTGAATGCGTTTAATAATATCAGCCATCGACAGGCCATGCTTTCACTCAATAATGCCTTTGCTGATAGTGAATTGGAAGCTTTTGATAAGCGTATCCGCGAAGCGCTTGGACAAGCACAAATTGAATATGCAGTTGAACCTAAATTTGACGGCTTGGCGATTACGCTGACCTATGAAAATGGCGTATTTACCCAAGGGGCAACGCGTGGTGATGGTTACACGGGTGAAGACGTAACGCATAACCTGCGCACTTTGCGTTGCATTCCTCTGCGGCTTAACTGCGAACAGCCACCCAAGCTTTTAGAAGTACGCGGTGAAGTATTGATGTTCAAGCGCGATTTTGAAAGGCTCAATCAAGCGCAGCAGACTAAAGGTGACAAATTATTTGCTAACCCCCGCAATGCTGCTGCAGGTAGTTTGCGGCAGTTGGACGCTAAAGTTACCGCAACACGTCCTTTAAGTTTCTTTGCCTATGGTTTGGGTGCGGCCGAAGGCGTGCCCGCACTAACAAGCCATCGCGCTGCGATGGACTATTTAGAAAGCTTATATTTTCCTGTAAGTAGTTTGAGGGAGGTCGTTACTGGTTTGGCTGGATTGCAGTCTTATTTTAAAAAAATAGGTCAAGCACGAAATACTCTGCTCTTTGATATTGATGGCGTGGTGTATAAAGTAAACCAATTTAATCAGCAAAATGAGCTGGGATTTGTTTCGCGAGCCCCACGCTGGGCGGTTGCACATAAATTTCCTGCACAAGAAGCGCTTACCCTGGTTGAGGATATTACCGTACAAGTTGGACGTACGGGTGCGATTACCCCAGTAGCAAGGTTGGCCCCGGTGTTTGTTGGTGGTGTTACCGTGACAAATGCGACGCTGCATAATGAAGATGAAGTGCGGCGTAAAGATGTGCATATTGGCGACACGGTTACGGTGCGCCGTGCCGGTGATGTGATCCCTGAGGTGGTGAGCGTGGTGCTTGAAAGGCGACCAGTAAATGCGCGGCGCTTTGAAATGCCCATCACATGTCCTGAATGTGGATCGCATATTTTAAAGCAGGCGGATGAAGCCGTAGCACGTTGTACAGGAGGTTTATTCTGCCCTGCGCAACGAAAACAAGCCATTACACATTTCGCTTCGCGTCGCGCAATGGATATTGAGGGCTTAGGTGAAAAGTTAGTGGATCAATTAGTCGAGTCCAATTTGGTACACACGCTGGCCGATATTTACCAACTGGATTTAGTTACACTGAGTAAGTTAGAACGCATGGCAACTAAGTCCGCCCAAAATATTCTGGATGCTCTCGAAGCTAGTAAAAGAACAACGCTGGCACGTTTTATATACGCCCTCGGAATGCGCAATGTCGGCGAGGCGACTGCAAAAGACTTGGCAAAGCATTTTGGTAACTTGCCTGCGTTAATGCAAGCCAGTAGCGCGGATTTATTAAACGTAAATGATGTAGGCCCCGTGGTGGCAGAATCGATTAGCAATTTTTTTTCAGAAGCACATAATCAAACAGTTATAGCACAGCTCATTGCTGCGGGCCTGAGTTGGCCTGAAAGCGAAGGTAAACAGGCTGCTACGGGGCATTTTCTTGGCAAAATTTTTGTGCTGACAGGGACATTACCCACGTTGTCACGTGACGAAGCAAAAGCATTAATTGAAGCCGCTGGCGGCAAGGTCAGTGGTAGTGTTTCTAAAAAAACAGACTATGTGATTGCAGGTAGTGATGCGGGCAGCAAGTTAGATAAGGCGCAGGAGCTTGGTGTGTTGGTGCTGGATGAGGCGGCTTTACTTGAATTGCTTGCTTGAAGTAGCGCTCGATTTATGACCAGCCAAAACTATCAGGCCTATTTAGAATCTGTTATTCATATTGCGAAACAGGCTGGGCTTGCCATCATGCAAGTGTATGCTACTGATTTCGATGTGCATAGGAAAGACGACAACTCACCCCTGACGCAAGCAGATTTAGCAGCACACCAAGTTATCGTCTCAGAGTTAAATAAACTCACTCCTCAGATTCCGATTTTGACTGAAGAATCAGAAGAAATAAGTTATGAAATACGTCAACATTGGCAACAATATTGGTTGATTGATCCTTTAGATGGTACGCGTGAATTTGTAAAACGCAACGGAGAATTTACCGTTAACATTGCTTTAATAGACAATCAACAACCAGTGTTAGGGGTGGTGTATGCGCCAGTGACAGGTTTGTTATATTTTGCTTGTCGCGGATCTGGTGCATATAGGCAAAGTTTAACCAAAGCCGCAGAAAAAATTCATGTGCGTGTGCTGAATTTAAAGCGGTTAACCATTGCGGGAAGCCGTTCACATGCAAATGAAAAAATGCAAGACTTCATGCGTAATTTAGTACCTACATTAGGTGAAACACCTGAACTAATTAGCATGGGCAGCTCTCTTAAAATATGTTTGGTGGCTGAAGGGCTAGCGGATGTTTACCCTAGGTTAGGGCCCACATCAGAATGGGACACCGCCGCCGCTCATTGCATTTTGCTAGAAGCAGGAGGTGATATTGTTGATGTAGTTGGGAATAGCTTGCTGTATAACAGTAAAAGCACGTTGTTGAACCCAAGTTTTTTTGCGCAAGGAAGTGGTGCGCCGCATTGGCATCAGTACCTATAAATCTGTTTTGTTGCCAAGTAGTTATAACCATACCTAGAAAGAAAACATGACCATTAAGTTAAAAACTACTTTAAGTATATTATTTATCTTATTGTTTATAAATAATGTTTCTGCAATTTCAACTGAAGCAAATGCCTGTAATCAATTACTGCAAAAAGGCGAACTTGATGCTGCATTAATTCAGGCAAAGAAAGCCATTGAATATAATAAAACAGACAAAGAAGTCAGGATTTGTCAGGGGCGTGCATATGGCTACAAGGGTGATTTTGATGCAGCGCTGGCTTCATTTAATTCTTTGGATGCTTTGTCGAGTGATGCTTCAGATAAAACGATTTCAAGTTATCTTATCGGTCGCACCTATGCTCAACTTAAAAAAAATGACCTCGCCATTGCTAGTTTTCAACAAACTATTTCAAATGCAAAAACTGCTAAATATCAAGCTTATGAGCGTATTGGACACAATGCAATCGGGGATGTCTATCTTACGAATAATCAACTTGCGCTGGCTCTGGACGAGTATCTATTGGGTACCAAGCTAGCGGCTAACGATAACGAGCGAGGTGAGAGTTATGAAAAAGTAGCTTTTACGCACCATAAAATGAATCAGCATGACTTGGCCCTTGAGTATCAAATTAAAGCCTATCTAATGCATGATACGGCTGGCACTTTAGATCAGTACGCGCATTCCAGTATCGAGTTAGGTCGGTATTACATCATTACGAAAAGTTATACGAGTGCGGAAAATGTACTAAATAAAATCATTAAGTTAGCCAAAGAACAGGGGGGCGCCTACTATGAAGCGCAAGGCAGTTATGTGCTAGCAAAAGTCAAAGTGGCTAGGGGCGACATTCCAGAGGCTAAAAGATTAGTTGAACATGCAAAATCGATTGCTGTAGCCGCGAATGATGAAGCCTTAACTAAAGAAATTGAGCAAGAAACAGTAGACTTGTTTTAAATGCTGTAAAAATCGTTAAGTGCAGTTTTTGTAAGGGATTATATTTCAAACCGACTAAGCATTACTACTTATTACTTTGCTAGTTATTACTTTACTAGCATTAGCTTATTATTCAACTTTATTGAGAGCGGCCATGATTATCCAAACGAAATCGGACATACTTCCTTCGGAAATTACTCCTAAGACGGTGTTCGATAATCGTCGAGAGTTTCTCCAGAAGGCAGGATTTGGTATTTTGGCAGGTTCTACAGCGCTATTGAGTAATCAGCTTGCTGCGGCGGTAGCAAGTACAAAGTCGTTAGATAATGAAAGCAAATTAATCGCGAGCGGTCAATCAAATGCGTTGAAATTTGCTTCCCGTCAGAAAATCACTGGCTATGCAAAAACACCTTATGGCGCAGATGAAAAACTGACAGCCTATGATGACATCACGACTTATAATAATTATTACGAATTTGGCACCGATAAAAGCGAGCCTGCGATTAACAGTAAATTGTTTAAACCGCATCCTTGGACAGTTAGCATTGAAGGCGAGGTCAAGAAAGCCAAAACCATAAGCATCGAAGATATCTACAAGTTAGCGCCATTAGAAGAGCGTATTTATCGTATGCGCTGCGTTGAAGGCTGGTCTATGGTCATTCCTTGGATTGGTTTGCCACTGGCTAAGTTAATTAAATGGGCTGAACCCAATGCCAATGCTAAATATATCGAATTTGTAACGCTGGCTGATAAGCAACAAATGCCTGGGCAAAATCTGCAATTGCTGGATTGGCCATATACCGAAGGTTTACGCATGGACGAAGCCATGAATCCGCTCACTATCATGGCGGTTGGTCTATATGGTGAGCAGCTACCTAATCAGAATGGCGCACCGATGCGCTTGGTGGTGCCGTGGAAGTATGGCTTCAAAGGTGCAAAGGCCATTGTAAAGATTCGCTTTGTTGAAAAAATGCCGATTACTGCTTGGATGAAGGCTGGCCCGAGCGAGTATGGGTTTTACGCCAACGTAAATCCACAGGTTGAGCACCCACGCTGGACGCAGTCCTCTGAAAAACGTATTGGTGCAGGTTTATTTGCTGGGCGCATCAAAACGCAGATGTTTAATGGCTACACCGAGCAGGTTGGGCAGATGTACGCAGGACTTGATTTACGAAAAAACTTTTAACGTTATTGTAAGAAAAATCTATTGCTATGTTGGCTTCTAATCGCCATGTTCCCACCAAGAAACAGATTAATTGGGTAAAAGCATTTGTTTTTATGCTTTGCCTTGTGCCGCTTATGCGATTGTTTTGGTTGGGTTTTCAAGATAATTTATCTGCAAATCCAATTGAGTTAATCGAGCGTTCTACTGGTTTTTGGGCTTTATTTATATTGTTAGCCACTTTAAGCCTGACGCCGATCCGATTGGTTACTGGTCGTGCTTGGCAACTTCAGTTGAGGCGTATGCTGGGTTTGTTTATGTTTTTTTATGCCTGTATCCACCTCGTTATTTATGTCTGGCTAGATTTTAGCTTTGACTGGAATGCAATTTGTAAAGATATTGTAAAGCACCCACGTATATTGGTTGGTTTTGCTGCTTTTATATTAGCACTACCATTAGCGCTAACGTCCACAAATTCGATGATGCGACGACTGCGTGAGCGTTGGCGGCAATTGCATCAACTGGTATACCTCCTTGCAGTTTTAGCCATTGTGCATTTTTGGTGGCTGGTTAAAAAAGACATACGTGAGCCATTATTTTACGCCCTTGTTTTATGCGTGCTGTTGGGCTTAAGAATTCATTATCACTTTTCAAAAACTACCAAGCCAACAGGCAAACCAAATGGTATTAGTAAATTTTAGTTTATCTTGTAAGTAATCCTCCTTTTTCTCGACTAAGCCTTATCTAAAGCGCGATAAGGCTTTTGAATAATCTTTTTAATGAAGAATAGGGAAAAATTATGCCGAATAACCGATTGATAGTCTTCGGACTTAAGCAATATCAAGTAACCATTCACCAGTTAAATGCATTGTCAGATGCTGTTCCACCTTTGCTACTGCGTTTAATTCTGGCTTGGGAGTTTGGTGAGGCTGGTATTGAAAAATTACACGGCACGAATTGGTTTGCTGATTTAAGCTTCCCGTTTCCATTTAATTTACTGCCGGCCGAGATTAGTTGGGGAATCGCCACTTGGTTTGAAATTATAGGCGCATTGGCCCTAGTATTTGGGCTCGCCACTCGATTTTTCACCTTTTCACTGATGATGCTGACTATCGTTGCAATTGCAACTGTGCATTGGCCTGAGCATTGGAACAATCTTTCACAATTGCTCACGGGCTATCGCATTATCGATGAGTCAGGAGATGGCTTTGGTAACTACAAATTGCCGCTGATTTACCTCGTCATGTTTTCGCCACTACTATTTGCTGGAGCTGGTAGGTGGAGTGTTGATTGTTGGATTCAGAAAAAGCTTAACAGTGTTTAAAACAATGGGTGTCAGTTTAAGCTAATAGTAAAAATACTGTTGGCCGTTTGTGTAAATCTGGCAAAGCTGATTTTTTCCAGTTTACTATTGTTTTGGTAACGATTGTTTCCGTTGCCAAGCTAATGTCGCAAGCCACGCAAAGCTTTGTGTTAGGCTGGCAAACGCTTAATATAGCTTCTAGCATGTGTTGGTTGCGGTAGGGGGTTTCTATGAACAATTGTGTTTCTTTGTGCGTGAGCGAGCGCTTTTCAACTTCTTTTAGTTTTTGATTGCGTTGTGTTTTGTCGACTGGCAAGTAACCTAAAAATGCAAATTGCTGGCCATTTAAGCCGCTTGCCATCAAACTGAGTAAAATTGAACTCGGACCGACAAAAGGCACGACGCGTATGCCTTTTTGGTGAGCTAATTCAACAAGTTTGGCGCCAGGGTCGGCTACCCCTGGGCAGCCCGCATCGCTCATTAATCCAATATCTTTACCGGCCAATAAGGGTTTGAGTAAGTCAGGCAAGGCTCTATCTTCGGTATGTTCATTGAGAAGATTGAGTTTTAACTCGCGCACTGGCTTGATGGTTTTAATCGTGCTTAAAAAATGCCGGGCGGATTTCTCACTTTCCACGACAAAGCAATCGAGCTGCTTTGCGATATTAACGACCTCAGGTGGCAATACCCTGGTGATGCTGTCGTCACCAAGGGTTACTGGAATTAAATATAACGTTCCGAGTTGGGTTGCTTGAGTCATTTAGTATTTAACAATCGCTTTATAGTTTAAAGTGGCACTGCTTTCCGCAGGAACATCAACTTTCCAAACGGCTAAGTGACTATTCACCTTTTTATGCGGCTGATTTTCTGCGGTAATAGTCCAATCACCTGAAATGGGTTCTTGAATAACAACGGTCATTTTTTCTTTTTTGGCATTTTTAAGGGTGATTTCATAAGCGCTTTCATAGGCGCTATGGCCTTTTTGCGGGTTTGGCAGTACCTTGAAACCGGTTTGTTTTTTATCGGCAGTCACATCAAATGATTCGCCCAATTTTAAACGGACCACTTCATTTTTAGGTGTGTGGTCAATATTGTCTTCGCCCACAAACTGTGCGTTACCTGCGTTATCTTTTTTGTATACCCGTATAATGCCTTTGGGTAAGGGTATGCCTAATTTTGCCGCTTCTTTATTGTCAAATTCTACAAATACTCCCACTTTAATTTTTGTGCCAATCTCACCGTAACTACTTTGATAGTAGTAATCGGCACCACGTAGCACCAATTCTTTACGTGCAGGCACGTTAGCTGCAGAGAGCAAGGCCACTTGTTTGGTTTGATTCTCACTAATCGTTGTCGGGCGATCCAGCGTATAGAGGTGGTATTCAAGCAGCGATTCTTCTGCCATCGGCACAGCGGCCTCCGCAACCATGTCTGCATTTTTACGCATAGACATCGCGCGCGGAAAATGTTCTTGCACACGATTTACATCGCCAGCTACGAGTTGTAGTTTTGCATTTTTGTAGCTCGCACCGCTGGTGTTGCTTAAGGTGACCCAGCCAGATAAATCAATGCTGTCTTCTTTGGGGTTGAGTTCTGCAACATAATCGGCTTTCCAACCTAAGCCGCCGGTTAAGTAGCTTAATTCTAAGGTTTGTTCAGCGGCAATTTTGTTGTTAAGTTTTGTGACTAGAGTAGGGCGATCACGCAGATTCTCAGGCACGTTGTCATACACAATGCGCCCTGGGATGCCGGTTTCAATGCGGTTGCCTATTTTGAGCACTACACCATTATTGGCTGATAATACCGTAGCAACTTCTGTAGTTTCCAATCCGGTAGTTGGATGAATTTTAACGATACTGACGGTTTTTCCGACATATTTCTCAAGCAATTTTTGTGGTGTCAGTAAGTCAAAATCAAAGTTTTGTTCGAGTGTGCTAAAGCTTCCGGCATGACTAATACTGCGAAGTAAGGCTGTTTCAGGCCGAATCTGTGCACTTACATCACGTAAGGCTAAGTCGATAATGCCGTTATTTATTTTTAACTTACGTTGATCTTTGATCAAGGCCAAATCGCCATTGTAGATGGTGACCGCGACAGATTGCTGGTCAGTAAGGGTGCTGCGAGTTTCATCTAATTCCATGGCGATGGCTCCCGTGACTAGGGTTGATAGTGTTGCCAGTAAAATAAGTTTGTATTTGAGCTTCATGATTTTTATCCCATCTAAATTAAGTTTAACTGTTCCATTTATTACAAACACAAGTTATGGTACTTTTAGCTCATGTAAATTTTTAAGCGCTGGTAAATTTTAAGTTTCCGTACACTTCAAGTGCTTGTATATTGGGTTAAACGTAATGGCTAGTGGAATGGGGTTAAATTTATTTTATTTTTTTAAATGATAGCGACACCTTCAACCTGCAGCATGCTCACCAGTGCAATTAAAGGCAGCCCGATGAGTGCATTTGGGTCCTCTCCCAACATGCGTTCGATGAGCGCAATGCCTAAGCCTTCTGATTTTGCACTGCCAGCGCATTGGTAGGGTTGCTCTTTATTGAGATAGTTTTCAATTTGTTCGTCACTCAGTTGCCTAAACCTCACCAAATAAGGCACCACCTGCGCTTGCATATTACCTGTAGTCGCATTGTATAAGCACAAGGCGCTATGAAAAGTGACCTCGCGACCACTCATTCGCTTTAATTGCTTCGTGGCGTTGTTGTGGTTCATCGGTTTACCTAATTGTTCTCCATCCAGGGTGGCTACTTGATCGCAGCCAACTACCAAGGCATGCGGGTAGTCGCTGCCGATTTTTTTGGCTTTTTCTTGCGCTAGCCTTAACGCAGTTTCTTGTGGCTTTTCATTGACGAGCGGTGTTTCGTCGACACGTGGTGAAATACTACTAAATGGAATTTGTAGTTTTTGCAAAAGCTCGCGGCGAAACTCTGAGGAGGAAGCTAGGATTAAAGTTTGTTTTGTCATAAATTGAATACAAAAATAAAAGCCGACAGCGATATTCTGTCGGCTTTGGGGTTCAAGTTTGTTTTTGGTTGAATTTCAAAGCATTTATTCAGGCTGAATTTCAAGCAAAGATTCATCAGGCGTTACGCTATCGCCCTTAGCCACATGCACTGCGACTACTACGCCTGAAGCCGCGGCTTGAATTTCATTTTCCATTTTCATCGCCTCAATCACCAGTACGCCGTCCCCCGCGTTTACTTTGTCGCCAACTTTCACTTTAACAGCCACAACTGTACCTGGCATTGATGTAGTGACGTGCCCTGCATGAGAAGGGCGTGGACGCCCACTTTTTGTAGCACCTGCAGTGGCTTTCTTTTTTCCACCACTGCTACCGCCAGAAACTTCGACTTCACTCAAGGTTTCAACAATCACCTCTTCTGCAATGCCGTCAATAGACACGTAGAATGGGCGTTTTTCTTCACCTGCGTGACCGCTACCCGTCAGGTTGATGTGGAATGTTTCACCGTGTAGCGTTACTTTGAACTCAGTGGGTGCAAAACGAGGTGCAGAAGCATTTACAGCGGCTTTGTCTTGTAACACCTCTGGTTTTAGTGAGCCAGCATTGCGTTCTTGGAGGTAGGTTTTACCAATATCTGGGAACATTGCATAGGTCAGCACATCTTCTTCTGTTTTAGCAAAGCGTTCGGCTTCGCTGGCTAATTTTACCATTTCAGGGCTAAGTAAATCAGCCGGCCTACAGGCAATGACTTCGCCATCCCCCACCGCTTTTTGTTTGACCTCATTATTTACAGCCGCAGGCGATTTGCCGTATTGGCCCAATAAGTAATTTTTAACTTCATTGGTGATCGATTTATAACGACCACCAGTGACAACATTGAGCACTGCTTGTGTGCCCACAATTTGCGAAGTGGGCGTGACCAATGGCGGAAAACCCAAATCTTTACGCACACGTGGAATCTCAGCCAATACTTCATCCATGCGATCCAGAGCACCTTGTTCTTTTAGCTGATTCGACAAGTTTGAAATCATGCCACCTGGTACTTGATTCACTAGTACACGAGTGTCTACGCCAGTGAAGTCGCTTTCAAACTGCCAGTATTTTTTACGCACTTCGCGGAAGTAAGCAGTGATTTCTTGTAAGGCCGGTAAGTCAATGCCAGTGTCATATTCTGTGTCTTGTAGTGCCGCTACAATACTTTCGGTGGAAGAGTGGCTAGCACCTTCACCAAAGGATGAGTTGCAAGTATCTACAAGGGTTGCGCCAGCTTCAATACCTTTTAAAAAGCACATGGCTGAAAGGCCAGAAGTAGCGTGGCTATGTAAATGAATGGGCAAGCTAATCGCACCACGTAGCGCCTTCACTAAATCACTGGTACTTTGTGGGGTAAGTAGTCCCGCCATGTCTTTAATGGCAATGGTGTCACATCCCATAGCTTCAAGCTCTTTGGCTAAACCGACAAAATGGGGAATGTCATGAACTGGACTGGTCGTATAACTAATTGCGCCTTCTGCATGCTTGCCTACTTTTTTAACCGCTTCTACAGAGGTTTTTAGGTTGCGCATGTCATTCATTGCGTCAAATATTCGGAACACATCAACGCCGTTATCGGCTGATTTTTTTACGAAAGCCTGAACTACATCGTCTGAATAATGGCGATAGCCCAATAAGTTCTGACCGCGAAGCAACATTTGAATGCGACTATTGGGTAAGGCCTTACGTAATTTAGCAAGACGCTCCCATGGGTCTTCTTTAAGAAAACGCACACAGGCGTCAAATGTAGCGCCACCCCAAGCCTCAAGCGACCAAAAACCTATCGCATCCAGTTTTGCGCAAATCGGCAACATGTCTTCTGTACGCAAACGCGTTGCGATTAATGATTGATGTCCGTCACGTAAAACGAGTTCAGTCAATTGTACTTTGGAGGTTTGGTTTGTCATATTTAACTCTTTACTTTAATTTATTTATTCAACTTTTTGCTTCAATTGACTTTTATTTATTTATTTTTGCAATGCACACCAACTAAATTCCTTCATGCGCGGCAATGGCTGCTGAAATAGCCGCGGCAATCATTTCTGGCGGAATCTCGTTTGCATAATTAGTCAGCTCTGGATGGGATTCAACGAAACTGGTATTGAAATTAGCCTCTCGGAAATCTTTATGCTTCAAAATCTCCTGATAATAGGGGATTGTAGTTTTAACCCCATAAATCAACATATCATCCAATGCACGACGACCACGCTCAATCACGCTATCCCAATCTAAAGCCCAAACGGTCAGTTTGGCACACATCGAGTCATAGTAGGGGGGGATCACATACCCGCTGTAAATCGCCGCATCCATACGCACGCCTGGGCCACCGGGCGCATAGTAGCGCGTAATCTTACCAAAACTTGGTAAAAAGTCATTTTTCGGGTCTTCCGCATTAATACGGAATTCCATTGCGTAGCCTCTGAATTGCACTTCTTTTTGGGCGTATTGTAAGGGCAAACCATAGGCGACACGGATTTGTTCTTGCACAATGTCGATACCCGTGATGGTTTCTGTGACAGTGTGCTCAACCTGCAAACGTGTATTCATTTCCATAAAATAAAACGTGTTGTCAGAATCTAATAAAAATTCGACTGTTCCTGCGTTTTCATAACCTACAGCTTTGGCTGCCTTTACTGCCAAACCACCAATATACTCACGTTGTGCTTGAGTAAGCTGTGGTGAGGGCGCTATTTCAATCAATTTTTGATTTCGACGTTGAATCGAACAGTCGCGTTCAAATAAGTGAATAACATTGCCTTGCGAGTCTGCCAAGATTTGCACTTCAATGTGACGCGGAGAAACCACACATTTTTCTAAAAATACTTCAGGCTTACCAAATGCTTTGCTGGCTTCAGAAATCACACGGTCATAGTTGCCTAACAACTCTTTCTCGCTATCGCAACGGCGAATGCCGCGACCTCCGCCGCCATTAGTGGCTTTAAGCATGACGGGATAGCCAATTTTCTTGGCTAAAGAAATCGCTTCATCTAAATCAGCCAGATTGCCATTGCTACCAGGCGTGCAGGGAATACCAGCATTGGTCATGGCATTTCGGGCTTGAATTTTATCGCCCATCTGGCGTATCACATCGGCGTTAGGGCCAATGAATTTAATTCCTCGTCGAGCGCAAATTTCAGCAAGCTCAGGATTTTCTGACAAAAAACCATAACCTGGATGAAGTGCGTCACATCCAGAGGCCACAGCAAGGTTGACGATTTTATGAGCATTCAAATAGCCTGCAACGGGATCTGCGCCGATGTTATAGGCTTCATCCGCCTTTTTAACATGTAAAGCTTGGCGATCGGCATCCGCATAAATTGCTACGGATTTAATGCCCATCTCCGAGCAAGCGCGTACAATACGCACTGCAATTTCACCGCGATTGGCTACAAGAATTTTTTTAAACACGTTACAACCTTTAAATTTGATACTAAAACTGGACAATTGTAACATGCGCAATCTTATTGCTAAATCCCCTAATCCAATTTTAGAGCGCGAATCAAATGAGTAATCACCCTATATTTATAGACAATCTTGCTTTTGCTAAAAAAAATGAATACCTAACAGGTCAATTGTTGGTAGCGGATAGTCCTAGGTTAGGTGATTTTTTAGGAATACTTAACACGCAAAATCGCCCAAATGACTCAGAAAATTTAAACTTGTCAGCTCTCGGTACAGTCGATTATAAATTGCAAGGCAAGAAAGATGCGTTAGGCCAGTATTTATTGTATTTGTCATTAAATATCCATTTAACGGTAATTTGCCAGCGCTGCTTAAGTGAAATGCCGCTGAAATTAAAGCTTAGTTTTAATTATTTAATTGGCGACGTAAGTGATGCTGACGTGAATGCCTTAGAAATTGACAATAACGACGACTTTGACCTTCAGCAGGCCAATAAAGCCATGGATGTGATTGCACTAATTGAAGATGAAATCATTATGGCGATGCCTATTGCGCCTATGCATGAGGAGGGTTGTACTGCTTTGGTAATGCAAAGTGGTGAGAAACCAAACCCATTTGCGGCTTTGAAAGGATTAATTAAGCCTTAAAATCTGATTAAAAGCTGACAAAAGTCATGTTTTATATTATAGTGCCGCACTAGCAGTTTAACGTAGTCTTAAATTAGTGATGTAAAGTAGTTATTTATACGTCAGTTTGTTTGTAATTGAGATGATGTTTTAATCATTTTATTGGAGTTTATTATGGCAGTTCAGCAAAACAAAAAGTCACCTTCAAAACGCGGTATGCACCGTTCACACGACTTTTTAGTCAACCCAGCTTTAGCAGTGGAGCCTACTACAGGTGAAGCTCACTTACGTCATCACATTAGTCCTAACGGCTATTATCGTGGTCGTAAAGTATTGCCTTCAAAAGGTGAGTAATTTTACTGTCTCATTTGATTTGCAAATTTAATCTAGCTAGATTAACCCTAGAATTAGAAATTTGATTAGTAACGGATTGAATTCATTAGCGCCGCGCCATTACTGGTGCGGCGTTGATGTTTTTGTCGCGCTAATAAATTCAGCTTGCTGAGTCAGCAAATAAATTGTTTAGTTAACCGGACAGAGTACAACTAACCCTATGGATATTACACTCGCAATAGACGCCATGGGTGGCGATCACGGCCCACACGTTACTATTCCTGCCGCACTTAAAGCGCTTAGTGAAGACGATCAGTTAAATATTGTTTTGGTTGGATTGAGCGACGCGATTGAATCTGAGCTTAAAGGGCGTAAAGCAACGACTGGGCCGCGATTACGTATTCATCACGCGAGTGAAGTGGTGACCATGGACGAATCCCCGCAACTGGCCCTTAAGAATAAGAAAGATTCTTCGATGCGTGTGGCGATTAACTTAGTTAAAAGCGGAGAGGCTTCTGCCTGCGTGAGTGCGGGGAACACCGGCGCATTAATGGCTACGGCACGGTTTGTGCTCAAAACCTTACCGGGGATCGATCGACCTGCTATTGCGGGCATATTTCCAAGCCAAAAAGGTAAAACCTATATTCTAGATTTAGGTGCGAATGCAGATTGTACACCTGAGCAATTACTACAATTTGCCGTGATGGGCAGCATGTTAGTTTCCTGTGTTGAGCATAAAGTAAACCCGACTATCGGCTTATTAAATATCGGTTCTGAAGATATTAAAGGCAATGAAGTTGTCAAACAAACCAGTGAGTTGCTGCGAAATAGCCACCTAAATTTTTATGGGAATGTAGAAGGTAACGATATTTTTAAAAGTACCACGGACGTCGTGGTGTGCGATGGTTTTGTTGGCAATGTGACGCTAAAAGCTTCTGAAGGTTTGGCGCAAATGATGGGGCGTTTTCTTTCGCAAGAATTCAAGCGTAACTGGCTGACTAAATTAATGGGTATTGTGGCTATGCCAGTGCTTAAAGCCTTTAAGAAACGTATGGATCCGCGACTCTATAATGGCGCCAGTTTTTTAGGTTTGCGTGGTATTGTAGTGAAAAGTCATGGCGGTGCGGATGTCGTGGCATTTTTAAATGCCATTCATACGGCAGTTGAAGAGTCTCGTAGTGGTGTGCTTAAGCGCATTACCGATCAATTGGAAATAGAGCATATTCAGTCACAGGCTGTAACAGCAAATGCTAATAGCACGGATAACGAATGACATATTCTAGAATTGCAGGCACAGGAAGCTATCTTCCGAAAAAAATACTCTCGAATGCCGATTTGGAAAGCATGGTTGATACCACGGATGAGTGGATTTTTACTCGCACTGGTATTCGCGAACGTCACATTGTGGCCGATGACGAAACTACCAGTGATTTAGCTTTGCAGGCAGCACGTAAAGCCATTGAGGCTGCCGGTATTGCGGCGACTGATATTGATTTAATTATTGTGGCGACAACAACACCCGATAAAATATTTCCAAGCACCGCCGTGATATTGCAAAATAAACTAGGTATTGCTGGCTGTCCAGCCTTTGATATTCAAGCGGTTTGCAGTGGTTTTGTTTATGCGCTGGCTACGGCAGATAATTTTATTAAATCCGGTGCTACAAAATGTGCATTAGTCATTGGTGCAGAAACTTTTTCTCGGATCGTGGATTGGACTAATCGCGGTAATTGTATTTTGTGGGGCGATGGTGCGGGCGCAGTGATATTGCAAGCAAGTGCAGAGCAGGGCGTAATCTCCACGCATCTACATGCAGACGGAAGTTACGAAAAAATGCTTCATGTGCCACGTACCAATGGCTGTGATACCGTTGAGATGGAAGGTAACGGTGTTTTTAAAGTGGCAGTGAATACTTTAGATGCCATAGTGGACGAAACATTGACCGCCAATGGTCTGCAAAAGTCAGATGTAGATTGGCTGGTGCCACATCAAGCCAATATTCGCATTCTACAAGCTACAGCTAAAAAACTAGACATGAGCATGGATCGCGTTGTGGTTACCGTAGATAAGCATGGCAACACCTCAGCTGCTTCTATTCCGCTTGCGCTCGATGTGGCAGTTAGAGATGGGCGCATCAAACGTGGCGAGATAATTTTAATGGAGGCTTTTGGTGGTGGGTTCACCTGGGGTTCCGCATTAATTAAATATTAGTATTTAATACTAAAATTTATTATAGGACTTCAATGACCGATCCATTCAAGGGATCACTTTTTTGCAACACTTAAAAACTATCATGAATAAATTTGCATTTCTATTCCCTGGGCAAGGTTCACAATCAGTCGGCATGATGGCTGGCTTATCCGATGGAACTTCCTCGGTTTCTACCACTGTTCGCAATACCTTCGTCGAGGCATCAGACATCTTAGGGCAGGATTTTTGGGCGATGGCGACCGAGCCGAACGAAGCAATTAATGAAACTACCAATACTCAGCCTATTATGCTGATTGCTGGCATTGCTACATGGCGCGCGTGGCAAGCCACAACAGAAAAACAGCCAAGTGTGTTGGCGGGTCATAGTTTAGGAGAATACACAGCCTTGGTGGCCTCTGGCGCTTTGTCTTTTGCAGAGGCCTTACCATTAGTACGTTATCGCGCGGAAGTGATGCAAAGTGCTGTACCCGCTGGTGTGGGCGCGATGGCTGCTATATTAGGTCTAGACGATGAGGTTGTTCGTGAAGTATGCGCAGAAGCGGCACAAAATGAGGTATTGGAAGCGGTAAATTTTAACTCCCCTGGTCAAGTTGTGATTGCGGGCAATAAAGCTGCTGTTGAGCGTGGTATGGAACTGGCTAAAGCGAAAGGCGCTAAACGGGCATTGCCTTTACCTGTTAGCGTACCTTCACACTGTGCGCTGATGAAACCTGCCGCGGTTAAGCTCGCTGAGTACTTAAAAAATATCACTATCAACATCCCTCAGATTTCCGTTATTCAAAACGCCGATGTACTTGCCTTTCATGCGGGCGATAAAATTAAAGATGCTTTAGTGCGCCAACTCTACAGCCCAGTGCGCTGGGTAGAAACAGTACAAGCGATTCATGCACAAGGAATTACACAGGCTGCAGAATGTGGTCCAGGTAAAGTGCTGGCTGGTCTAACGAAACGTATCGTGGCTGACTTGCCTTGTGTTGCGTTGGTCAACCATACTGCTTTCACTGAATTGCAGGCCTAATCTAATTTAAACAACGGAATAATTTTAATGGTAGTTTCATTTATAAAAATCAATATTTTCATGGAGTTATCATGTTAACTGGACAAATTGCTTTAATTACAGGTGCTAGTCGAGGCATCGGAGCAGCAATCGCACATGAGCTGGGTTTACAAGGTGCAATTGTTATTGGAACCGCCACTTCTGCTTCTGGCGCAGCGTCAATCAGTAGCACATTTAGTGCAGCTAATATCAAAGGTGAAGGTTTGGCTTTGGATGTTAATGATGCCGCACAAATTGAAGCAACATTGAAAGCTATCAGTGAAAAATATGGAGATGTCAGCATTTTAGTGAATAATGCAGGCATTACCCGTGACACGTTGTTAATGCGTATGAAAGAAGATGATTGGGACGCCGTAATTAGCACCAATTTAACTTCAGTATTTCGCATGAGCCAAGCCGTGTTACGCCCAATGATGAAAGCACGTGCTGGGCGTATTATCAGCATTTCATCCGTAGTTGGCCATATGGGCAATGCAGGTCAAACTAACTATGCAGCTGCCAAAGCTGGTATGACAGGCTTCACAAAATCATTGGCGGCTGAAGTGGGCAGTCGTGGTATTACGGTAAACTGTGTAGCGCCAGGCTTTATTGAAACTGACATGACCGCTGAACTTTCAGAAGAAATTACCAGTAAAATGCTCGCACGGATTCCAGTTGGCCGTTTAGGTAACGTTAAAGAAATAGCCGCTACAGTGGCTTTTTTGGCTTCTGCTAACGCTGCCTATATTACGGGTGAAACAATTCATGTGAATGGCGGTATGTTGATGGTTTAATCTTTTAATTTTCGACATGAAATTAATTGAGATATTATTTTGGTATTGATTAAGTTTTTGGTATTCTGTTCGAGTTTTGGTAGAATACTGTCTTAGCCGAGTTATTTTTCATATTTAGGCTATTTTTTATAAAAGGGGTAAATAGATGTCTGACATCGAACAACGCGTTAAAAAAATTGTTGCAGAACAACTTGGTGCAAATGAAGCTGATGTTAAAAATGCATCATCTTTTGTAGATGATTTAGGTGCTGACTCACTCGATACAGTTGAGCTTGTAATGGCACTTGAAGAAGAGTTTGATTGTGAAATTCCTGATGAAGAAGCAGAAAAAATCACTACAGTTCAATTAGCGATTGATTACATCAATACTAACCTCAAATAAATTCATACAGGTTGCTAGGCTACTTGGTATGCTTTTTAGGCATACTTAAGGCGCTGTAGCTACCTTATTGCATTACAACCCAGAAATCATTTAGCAGTTTTTGTAAAGGTTTTCTGGGTTAATCATTTCTGAAAGACTTAACTTATGTCTAAACGCAGAGTCGTCGTTACTGGTCTTGGTGTGGTTTCGCCTGTAGGGATTGGTGTTAAAACCGCATGGGATAACCTGATTGCTGGTAAGTCGGGCATTACTCAAATTACTAAATTTGATGCGAGTGCATTTTCATCCACCATTGCAGGTGAAGTGAAAAATTTCAATCCTGAAGATTTTATTACAGCTAAAGACGCAAGGCGGACGGATACCTTTATTCAGTTCGGTCTAGCAGCGGCAATCGAGGCGGTGAAGGATTCAGGTATCGTGGCTACCGAAGAAAATGCGGAGCGTATTGGCGTGTCGATTGGCTCCGGTATTGGCGGCATGCAGTTTATTGAGGATACTGACATACTCTATCAGGAGTCAGGTCCGCGTAAGATATCGCCTTTCTTTATTCCTGGCACCATTATCAATATGATTTCAGGTAACTTATCTATTCTTTTTGGCTTTAAAGGCCCGAATGTGGCGATTGTAACGGCCTGTACTACAGGCACACATTCTATTGGCGATGCGTCACGCATGATTGAATATGGCGATGCTGACGTGATGATTGCTGGCGGCGCAGAAGCGGCTATTACGCGCCTGAGTGTAGGAGGTTTTGCTGCTTCTCGTGCACTTTCTACGCGCAATGATGATCCAGCAACTGCAAGTCGCCCCTGGGATAAAGATCGTGACGGCTTTGTAATAGGCGAGGGCGCAGGTGTCATGGTGCTTGAAGAGTATGAGCATGCAAAGAAGCGTGGTGCTAAAATCTATGCTGAGTTAAGTGGTTACGGCATGAGTGCTGATGCTTATCACATGACAGCACCTAACATGGATGGACCACGTCGATCCATGCGTAATGCACTGAATAATGCAGGTATAGATCCTTCTGCAGTGCAGTTTATCAATGCGCATGGTACTTCTACCCCACTGGGTGATTCAAATGAGACGAATGCCATTAAAGCGGCATTTGGTGAGCACGCTTATAAGTTAGTCGTCAATTCTACCAAATCAATGACAGGCCATTTGTTGGGTGGTGCTGGTGGTCTAGAATCGGTCTTTACCGTGCTGTCCATTTATAATCAAGTGTCACCTCCAACCATTAATATTTTCAATCAAGATCCAGAATGTGACTTGGATTACTGTGCGAATACAGCGCGTGACGTGAAAATTGAATATGCACTGAAAAACAATTTTGGTTTTGGCGGCACGAACGGTAGTTTGGTTTTCAAAAAAATATAAGTTTTCATTCCCAACAATCTGTATTTTATTCATAGCCTGCGTTATTTGCAGGCTTTTTTATTCTGTTAATCTGTTGGTTATTGACCTTTGCTATGGTTTAATTAGGGCTTATGCATCGCACTCGCTCATATCTAATAAACGGTGATTTTAATCAGGTTGTCAGCCCGCTTGATCGCGGCTTTGCTTATGGCGATGGCGTTTTTCGTACTATGCTGATGCAAAATGGATTGCTGGAATGCTGGCCTTTACACTACCAAAAGTTGGTGGCAGATTGTGCTGCCATTGGCATCGTTTGTCCAAGCGCAGAACTGTTAATGAGCGATCTGCAGCAACTGATATCAAAACAAGAACTTACGGAAAATTTGACCAGTGTTATTAAGATTATTATTACTCGGGGTGAGGGAGACCGTGGTTATGCGGCCCCTGCGATAACAAACCCAACAAGAGTGGTTTTAAATACGCCAATGCGTCGTTATTCGGAAGGCAATTTAACAAACGGTGTCAATTTGCATATTTGTAAAACTAGGCTAGCGACGCAAACAAGACTTGCTGGTATTAAACATTTGAATCGTCTTGAAAACGTCATGGCACGCATGGAATGGCAGGATGAGAATATTTTTGATGGCGTAATATTAGATCAACACGAGAATGCAATTGAATGCACCATGAGCAATATTTTCGCGCGATTTGATCGTAAATTAATTACTCCAGACTTAAGTGATTGTGGAGTTGCAGGAGTCACGCGGCAGCGTATTATGGGTTTAGCTTCAACATTAAATTTAACCGTTGAGGTTCAAGCATTGCAAATTAAGAAATTGCTTCTGGCAGATGAAGTGATTATTTGCAATAGTTTATATGGTGCATTCCAAGTAAAAAAAATAGGCGAAAGAAAAATGCCGCAACAAACATTAGCAAACACGATTAGAACTCTACTTAAGTCATGATTAAGCGTATCAAAAAGTGGCTACTGCTGAGTATTTTCACCATTTTAATATTGGGCGCATGGTTAGCTTACTATGCGACATCTTCACTAAAGCTACTGCCTGATAGCCAAGAGATTAGCATTCAGCCAAAAAGTGGGCTTAAAGGTATTGCCAATCAATTGGTAGCGCAAGGCGTATTAATTGAACCTTGGCGGTTTATTATCTTGGCAAAGTTACTCAATAAAGAAAAAAATCTCCAGGCAGGTAATTACACATTAAATCGAAATGTTACGCCCTATCAATTATTACTTTCGCTCAATCATGGCAAAGCAACACAAGGCAGTGCGACCTTCATTGAGGGGCGTACATTTGCACAAATGCGTGACAGGCTAGAGAAAAATGATGCTGTAAAACAATCGATTGCAGTGTTATCTGAATCTGAAATATTAAAACTAATGGGGTCGGAATATACAATAGCAGAAGGTTTATTTTTCCCCGACACTTATTATTTCGATCGCAATACCGTCGATACAGTGATTCTGCAGCGCAGTTATGATGCCATGCAAAACAAATTGAAAGCCGCATGGGATAGTCGTGAAGCTGGCTTGCCCTATAAAAATGCTTATCAAGCGTTAATTATGGCTTCGATTGTGGAAAAAGAAACAGGTAAAGCAAGCGAGAGGCCGATGATTGCAGGTGTATTTATAAATAGATTGCGCATTGGAATGCGTCTACAAACTGACCCAACCGTTATTTACGGCATGGGGGCGCAGTATAAAGGTAATATTCGTAAAAACGATTTATTAGCCGACACTCCTTATAACACATACACAAGAAGCGGCTTGCCCCCAACTCCTATTGCGATGCCTGGCTTGGCTTCTATTGAGGCTGCGCTGCATCCAGCAAAAACAAAAGCCTTGTATTTTGTTGGCAAAGGCGATGGCAGCCATGTCTTTTCTACTAATCTCGCTGACCATAACCGCGCGGTAGTTAAATATCAATTAAAACGATAGGTTTTAGTAGTTAGGCAGATAAATTAATAAATGCAGACTCAAATTAATTGCAATATAGAACAAAGAAAATGATCAAACCAAAATTCATTACATTAGAAGGCATGGATGGCGCGGGGAAAAGCACGCATATTGCGAATATAATTGCTATTTTACAATCACGCGGACATGAAGTTGTTTCAACTCGAGAACCGGGTGGTACTGGATTAGGTGAACGTTTGCGTGAGATTTTGCTGCATGAAAATATGCATGCCGAAACAGAAACACTGCTTATGTTTGCTGCGAGGCGCGAACATATTGCAACTGTGATTCAACCGGCATTGGCAAGAGGCGCTTATGTACTGTCTGACCGCTTTACTGATGCAACTTATGCTTACCAAAGTGGCGCAAAAGGGGTTTCAATAAAAAAAATAGAATTATTGGAGCAGTGGGTGCAAGGTGATTTGCAACCAGATGCTACACTTTTATTCGATGTGCCAGTAGAGGTGAGTTTGGCAAGGCTTGCAGGTGCGCGAGCACCAGATAAATTTGAGCGCGAAAATGCTGATTTTTTTAATAAAATTAGAAGGGCTTATTTGCAACGAGCTAAAGATAATCCCGCTAGATTTAGTGTTATTGATGCCAATAGATCACTTGCTGAAGTTACAGTGTCCATTGAGAATATTCTCTCAACACTATGAATAAATTAAAGATTAAATTAATGACAAATTTATCCGCTCTCTACCCATGGCAAACTTCAGTTTGGCAGTTGGTAAACCAAGATGATAAGCGTAGAGCACATGCTTTATTGTTGCATGGTCGTGCAGGAATTGGTAAGTATGATTTCGCTCGGCATTTTAGCCAATCACTTTTATGCACAAATAAAAGTGAACTCGGTCATGCATGCGGCACTTGTTCTAGCTGTAATTGGTTTACTGAAGACAGTCATCCTGATTTTCGTTTGCTTAGTCCTGAGCAAGAATCCGAAACGGATGAAGAGGGTTCATCTGCAAAAAAAACTAAGAAAAAAACACAAATTTCAGTCGCACAGATACGTGAATTAAGTGACTTTTTAGGCCTATCAAGTCATCGTAGCGAAGGCTCGCGAATTATTCTGATACACCCCGCAGAAGCCCTAAATCAAGCCTCTGCGAATGCGTTGTTAAAGATGCTAGAAGAGCCCGCAGAAGGTGTGATTTTTATCTTAGTAGCCCATCAATTACAACGTTTGTTGCCAACCATTCTCAGTCGTTGTCAAAAAGTGACCATGCCAATTCCAGGTGAGAAACAAGCGTTGGCGTGGCTTAACGAGCAGGGCGTATCAAATGCAAAAGCGCAGTTGGCCTATTTAGAGGGTTCGCCAATAAAGGTTTTCACCGAGCAATTTCAGTTTACTCAACTTACTGAAATCTGGCGGATGTTAGCGCTTGGAAGCAAACTTCAGCCACATATTGCCGCACCTGCGTTCATCGCAGGCTCGGTAGAATCTGGGGTGATTGCCTTGCAGAAATGGATCTATGATATTGTGGCGCTGCATTTGACGCAAAAAATACGCTATCATGCTACGCAAACAACGGCTTTGCAAGTACTTGCAGACAAGGTAAACTTGAGTAGATTATTTCAGTTACAAAAAAACATTGAGGCGCTGCGTAAATTAGCCCTGCACCCATTGAATCACGAGTTGCAAATGGAAACTTTGTTGTTGGAATATACAAAGATTTTTCAACCTAATTAACAGGTTAATTAATAATGCTGAACTTGAATTGGTAGAGATAAATTATGGCTGAGAACCTTGCGGATAGTATTACAAGTACGCCAAAACCAGGTGTATTGTCACTTGCAATTAAAGAGAAAGTGGCGCTGTATGCGGCTTATATGCCGTATCTTAAAGGAGGTGGTTTATTCATTCCAACCAGTAAAACTTTCAGAATTGGTGAAGAAGTTTTTATGCTGCTGAGTCTTATCGACGACCCAATGAAATTAAAAGTGGTCGGACATGTGGTTTGGGTTACGCCGACGGCACAAGCAGGCCGACCTCAGGGGGTAGGGGTGCAGTTTAGCGATAAAGATGGTGGCTTAGAAGCAAAGAATAAAATTGAAAATTTACTTGGAAGCGCACTGAAATCTTCTCGTCCAACCAATACAATGTGATTTTAACGGCCTGATATGCTTGTAGATTCACATTGTCATCTTAATTTTCCCGAATTGTTTAACAACCTGCCTGACATAAAACAGGCAATGCAGAATAATGGAGTAGGGTATGCTTTATGCATTTCCGTCACCCTGCCAGATTTCCCACAAGTATTAGCTTTGGCTGAAACGAATGAAAATTTCTTTTCCTCGGTAGGTGTGCATCCCGATTATGAGAATATTGAAGAGCCAAGCCTTGAGACCTTACTAAAGCTTGCTGATCACCCTAAAGTAGTCGCGATTGGCGAAACTGGATTAGATTACTTTAGACTTACAGGTAATTTGGAATGGCAACGCACTCGCTTTCGTACGCACATTCGCGCAGCAATAGCCTCTGGCAAGCCTTTGATAATTCATACGCGTAATGCAGCCGAAGATACTTTGCGTATTATGCGTGAAGAAAATGCACATAACATTGGTGGTGTGATGCACTGTTTTACTGAGGATTTAGAAGTTGCCTTACAAGCGATTGAACTAGGCTTTTATATTTCATTCTCTGGAATTGTGACCTTTAAAAATGCACAGTCAATTAAAAATGTTGCCAAGCAAATCCCGTTGAATCGATTATTAGTGGAAACTGACTCTCCTTATCTTGCACCCTTGCCGTATCGCGGTAAAACCAATCAGCCAGCCTATGTTAAACACGTAGCAGAAGAAATTGCACATTTACGCGGTATTTCTTTTGAAGAGGTATCAGAAGCCACAACGGCTAATTTTTTTCGTTTATTTAGTCTCGCAGAAAAATTGCGTGCTTAATCTTTTTATTTGGGTTTGTATTGAATGCAATTAACAATGCTGGGCGTCGGTTCTAGTGCAGGTACACCGATGCTCGGTTGTGATTGTCAGACTTGCACATCGCACGATCCTCGCAATAATAGAACACGTTGCTCCAGTGTAATTCAGTTAAATAATGGTAAAACCCTACTAATCGATACTGGTCCCGACCTGCGTCAGCAGGCATTGCGGGAGGGTCTCACTCGTATAGATGCCGTGTTATACACCCATACGCACGCCGACCATTTACATGGTATTGATGACTTGCGTGTTTTTTGTCAGTTGCAGCGCAGTCAAATACCTCTATATGGTAGTCCTGAAACGATTGCACACATCTCGCAAAAATTTGCTTATACCTTACGCGAACCAAGTAATTTTTGGGACTTGCCTGTACTTAAAGGCATTTCAATCGATGCGCCATTTGAGTTGTTTGAACAAAAAATTATTCCCATCCCACTCAAACACGGTATTAGCGACATCTACGGCTATAGAATTGGTAATATAGCCTATCTTACGGATGTATCAAACATTCCTGATAGCTCGTTAATGCTATTGCAGGGCGTAAAAATATTGCTACTTGATTGCCTTCGATACGAAAAACATTACACTCATATTAATTTTCAACAAAGTCTGCACTATGCGAAGCAAATAAATGCCGAAGCGACTTACTTAATCCATATGACGCATGAATTGGAATTTTCACAATTAAGTGATCAACTGCCTCAAAACATTTTTGTTGGATACGATGGATTAAAATTGTCACTGTAAATACCAGTATTGAAAAAGTAATTGAATGAATAATTATTCGATAAGTACGTCAGCTAAAAGCGTTCTTGTGCGTTATATAGCCGTTATCTTAATTGTTAAAAGATATAGTGATATATGTAACGAATTAAAATAATAATGAGATAATCAGAGATTAAAATAGGAGATTTTTACATGCAGTTAAATTTGAATAATTCAGCAGTCAAAATGTGCTTTTGTGTAGTTGCTGCAGTACTTTTTACATTCGGTGCAACAGCCGTTACAGCCGCTTCCGTGAGTAAAAAGTATACAGAAGATCAGTTTTTAAACACATTCAGCGGAAAAACAAAAAAAATAGTAACCGAGAAATTAGGTGCACCTTTTAAAAAGGAGTTATCAGTTAAGCCTGCTGGTGCAACTGGTTTCTTAGGAAAAGTAGGTGCAGATGAGAAAAATTCTAAACGTGTTAATGTTGAAATGTGGTATTACAAAAATATAGTTAACTATGATCCAAAACACACCTATAAAGAAACTGAAATTACCTTTGTCAATGATAAGGTGATGAATATTGCTTTTTTCAACAATCGATAAATTCTCTTAAAAGTTTATAAGAGCAGAATTAAGCCAGTAATTATTCTGGCTTAATTAAAGTGGAAATTACTTCGTATAATGTATATTATGTAAAATAATATATTACAGCAATGTTTTTACTGGTGCATAAGTAAGACGATGCACAGGCGAAACACCATGTAGTTGTAACATCGCTAAATGATAAGCGGTTGGATATCCTTTATGCTTAGCAAAGCCATATTGTGGATATAACTTGTCTAAGTGATATAACTCAGCATCTCTCGCAACTTTGGCTAATATGGAAGCAGCTGATATTGCCTGGATTTTACTATCCCCTTTAATGATGGCCTCACAAGCGATGTCAATACTCGGACACTTATTACCATCTACTAGCACTAAGCAAGGCGCAATGGAGAACTGAACTTGTAGCGATTCAATGGCACGCTTCATAGCCAACAAACTAGCCTGCAAAATATTAATTTCGTCAATTTCTTGAACACTGCAACTCTCAACTGACCAGGCAAGTGCGTGCTTTTTTATTTCAACACTTAATAAGTCACGTTTTTTTTCAGAGAGCTTTTTAGAATCAGCTAAACCAAGTATAGGATTCTCAGGATTTAATATAACCGCTGCTGCATAGACTGCGCCTGCTAATGGACCACGTCCTGCTTCATCCACACCACAAATTAGCTGCATAGTTTTATATGTTGTAAATATTATTTTAGCTGTGCGAAAATTGCTTCGGCAGCTTTTTCAGCAGTGTTTTGTCTTAAAATTTGATGAATTCTAGTAAATTCAGTTTTAATCTTAGCGATATTTTTTGTGTCACTCATCAATTTTAACGAAGCATCAGCAAGTTTTTCAGGTGTTGAATCGTCTTGTAAGAGTTCTGGCACTATAAATTGCTCAGCCAATATATTTGGCAAACCTACATATGGTTGTAAACGCATGCGCTTCAGTATTTGCCAGCTCAAGTTAGACATTCGATAGGTAATTACCATCGGTTTTTTTAACAAGGCAGCCTCAAGAGTCGCTGTGCCTGAGGCTACAATTACCAAGTCAGCCGCTTCCATTGCATCATGCGAGTGTCCGAATAGTATTTGGATTGGCAGGCTCTCTTGTTCATGAAAAATCGCCAATTCAAAGATCTGGCGTGTTTCCCGTGTAATTAAAGGGACAAGAAACAAGGTATTCGGAATCATTGCATTAATAAGTTTAGCCGTTTGCACAAAAAGTTCTGCATGTTGTTTAACTTCACCTTGGCGGCTACCAGGCAGCATCGCTATGACAGTTGCACCAGCGCTAATTTTTAAGCGGTCACGTGCAGCAGTCGTGTTAGGCTCAATTGGCAACATGTCGGCTAACGGATGACCAACATAGGTGACAGGGACACCTGCATTTCGATATAAATCAGGCTCGAATGGAAATAATGCCAGCATGTGTGAAACGGCATGTTTAATTTTTTTGATTCGGTTTTTACGCCAAGCCCAAACAGACGGACTTACATAATGGATGGTCTTGATGCCTTTGTTTTTTAATTTTTTCTCTAACCAAAAATTAAAATCAGGGGCGTCAATACCAATGAATAAATCGATGCGATTGCTTAAGAAATGCTTTAGCAATTGCCGTCTGAGCTTAAGTAGGCTGAACAGGTGTTTGATAACTTCTATATAGCCACGTACCGATAAGTGCTCGATGGGGAAAAGTGAATGTGCGCCCTCACCTATCATTTTTGGACCTGCAATCCCTACAAATTCTATATCAGAGTTTTTTGACTTTAATGCTTGGATGAGGAGACTACCAAGCAAATCTCCTGAAGCTTCTCCAGCGACGATACCTATTCTAATCATGTGGCAACCTAACGAACGATGCCGCGTGTCGAAATATTCAAAAAGTCGGTAAGTAATCCGATTTCAGGGCTTGTTGCTTGCATGGCTGCAAGTTCAATCTTGGCTTCTTCCAGGGTAAGGCCATTTCGATACAAGGCTTTATAGGCGCGTTTAATTTGTAAGATGCTATCTGCACTAAAACCACGACGCTTTAAACCCTCAGCATTGATGCCATGCGGTTTTGCATCGTAACCAGAAGCCGTTATGTATGGTGGGATATCTTTAAAAACTACAGAGCCTACGGCGGTAATCACATGCGAGCCGACTTTACAAAATTGGTGTATGAGTGTGAAGCCGCCTAAAATTGCAAAATCGTCAATATCTACATGACCCGCCAACGATGAATTATTGGCAAAAATTGTGTGGTTGCCTATTTGGCAATCGTGCGCAATATGCACATAAGCCATAATCCAATTTTCATTGCCTATTTTAGTCGTGCCTTTATCTTGCACTGTGCCGCGGTTAAAGGTGCAAAATTCACGTATGGTATTGTTATCGCCGATTTCCAGCAATGTAGGTTCGTTTTTGTATTTTTTATCTTGTGGCGCTTCACCAAGAGAGGAATATTGAAATATTTGGTTGTGTTTACCGATGATAGTTGGCCCATTAACTATGACATGGCCAGCAATGCGAGTTCCAGCGTCAATTTTGACATTGGCACCTATAATGGAATAAGGACCGATTTCTACACTTGAATCTAGTTCGGCTGAGGCATCTATAATTGCCGTTGGATGAATTTTTACAGCAGACATTACTTAGTTCACTTTTTTTCAATATTTTTTAAGATACACATCATCTGAGCTTCTGCGACCACGGTGCCGTCTACACTTGCTATGCCAGAGTATTTCCAAATTCCTTTTAAAATGCGATCGATTTTGACATTCAGTATGATTTGGTCGCCTGGCGAAACTGGCTTTTTAAAACGCGCGCTATCTATACCAGCAAAATAATAAACGGAGTCATCGCTGGGTTTTACTCCCATGGTCTTAAATGACAGTATTGCTGCAGCTTGTGCCATGGCCTCTACAATTAACACTCCTGGCATCACTGGGTGATAAGGAAAATGACCCGGGAAAAAGGGTTCATTAATCGTCACATTTTTTAAGGCGGTGATTTCTTTACCTAGCTCCATTGTAATAACACGGTCTATCAGCACAAACGGATACCGATGAGGAAGATGTTCAAGTATTTCATGGATGTCCATGCTGGTAGAATCTGTGTTTGTCGTCATGTTTTTCTCAGCTCATTTCTATAGTTTCACTATATTGTTTTATAGTTTTCACTTGTTGGATTTTAACAGAGCTATTTCTTTTTCAAGTTGTTTAATTTTAGCCGAAAGGTCATCTAAATGGCGAATTTTTGCGGCGGTATTAAGCCATGCTTTATGCGTTTGAAAAGGCATAAGCGCGGTGTAGGTATCTGCAGTAGGCAATGAACGTGTAATCATGCTACCAGGTGAAATAGTCACGTTATCTGCTATTTCCAAATGCCCCAATATCATTGCAGCCCCCCCTATTTTGCAATGCTTACCTATTTTTGCGCTACCTGCGATCCCCGTGCATCCTGCAATCACAGTGTGGGCTCCAATAATGCAGTTATGGCCGATTTGAATGAGATTATCGAGTTTAACGCCCTCTTCTATTATCGTATCATCTAATGCGCCACGATCGACTGTAGTATTCGCGCCTATGTCAACATTATCATCAATGATTACACGACCTACTTGCGGAATTTTTAGCCATTTATCAGATTCTTCTGCATAGCCAAACCCATCGGAACCAATAACAGCACCTGAAAATATGTGACAATTTCTACCCACATAACAATGGTGTTTAATGGTGACATGTGGCTCTAATCGGGTGTTGTCAGCAATATTCACATCATTTTCAATAATGCAGCCACTTCCTATATTAACGTGTTCCCCCAGTACAACATTTGCACCGACAAAAGCTAATGGTGCAATGCTGCAAGATTCAGGAATGCTTGCAGTAGGATCAACGACCGCGCTTGATGCAACTCCCAAAGGATATTCTGAAATAGGATTTAAGAGTGTGGAGAGCTTGGCGAAATATGCATACGGATTATCTACCAAGATTCTAGGTAAGTTGGTTAAGCTGGAATCTTTTTCTCTTAACACAACGGCACTGGCTTGACATGAAGCAAGTGCTTTTTGGTATTTGGCGTCATTAATAAAACAAATGTCGCCAACACTAGCCTTGCTTAGCGATGCAACTCTTGCTATTGAAGTTGACTCATCACCAACTATGCGGCCGCCTAATGTCTTGGCAATATCGCTAAGTGAGTATCGCTTACCCATTAAGTGGACTCTGAAATAAACGATTAAAAGTTCAGGTGAATTATTTTTTACCTAGGGATTTTAATACTTTGTCAGTTATATCGATTTTATCAGCAGCGTAAGCGACTCCACTATACATCACCAAATCATAATTTTCTGCTTTAGCAACCGACTGGACGGCTTTGTTAATGCGATCTTGTAAGCTACCAAGTTCTTCATTTTTACGTAGATTAATATCTTCACGAAGTTCACGTTGTTTACGTTGAAACTCTGTTTTAATATTTTGCACATCACGTTCTTTACTGCGTCGCTCTGCTTCTGTAATAGTCAATCCATCTTTATCAAGTGCCGTTTCTAAGTCTTTGATTTGCTTTGCTAGACGATCAAGTTCTTGTGAGCGAGGACTAAACTCTTTTTCAAGTTTTTTACCGCTTTCCGCGGTTTGTGGTGCTTCTTGCAGAATTTTATCAACTTGTACGTAACCTACCTTTAAATCTACCGCATAGGCATTGATAGTCAACATCATAAAACTTGATAATACTAATTTTTTCAACAAATTACTCACTTAAAACCTCCTAAAACAACTACATTTCTATTCGCACATTATGCCACAAGACGAAAGTAATATTTTTATGACCTACCATAAAATTTACAGCTAAAAATCAACTGGTTAACGATTTAACGTTAAATCAGTCTAGAACTTTGTTTTATTAAGCTAGAACTGAGAGCCCAATTGGAATTGCAAATTCTGGGTGTTATCACCCGTTTTGCTATTGAGTGGTTTTGCGTAAACCAGTTTTAAAGGGCCAAATGGTGAAAGCCAGCTAACCCCTACACCTGTTGAATAACGCAAATCACTCAAACTGTAACCCGATTCACTGCCCCAAACATTACCGCCATCAACAAACGCACTGAGTCTAAATTGTTTTGAATCTTTCAAGCCTGGAATAGGAAAAAATAATTCAGCGTTGCCGAGCATACGTTTGGTACCGCCAACAGCGTAATCTTGACCCGTAATCGGATCGATATCCCTAGGCCCTAATGAGCCATTATCGTAGCCGCGAACGGAGTTTACACCACCCATAAAATAGTTTTTGAAGAACGGATATTTTTTATTGCCATACGTGTCCGCATACCCAATTTCACCATTCAGCATAAAGGTAAAGTCTTTATAAACGTTCTTGAACCAAGCTTGCTTGTAGTCAATCTTATAATAATTTAAGTCTAATATCGGCAGCGCAACTTCTCCGCTTAGTTTTTGCAACACGCCATTCGTTGTGAACATGATGCTATCCCGCGTGTCGTGTGCCCAACCCGCGGACGCAACTACGGAATTACTAGTACAACCAGTCGTATTACCACAGAATCTTTGATACTGTGTCGGACTTTGTGAATTCAAATCAACTTTTGTAAAGTCGGCCGCTAAGCCAAAGTTGATGCCATCACGCTCGTTGAGCGGCACGCCGAATCTTATTCCACCACCGTAAGAAGAACTATTGTACGAAGCAACGTTGAGTGAACTGGTATTAACGTCACGACGATAAACGTCGAAGCCACGACTGACACCGTCTGGCGTGAAATAAGGGTCAGTAAACGAGAGTGAATACGTGGTATTTACTTTACCAGTGTTTACTTGTGCGCTAACACGATTGCCAGTACCTAAGAAGTTGTTTTGATTCACGGTAATACCAAATACCACGCCCTCATTACTCGATAAGCCCGCACCGAATTGAATGCTACCCGTTGATTTTTCAGTGACACTAATATTTAAGTCCACTTGGTCGGTTGTGCCGGGCACACCAGGAGTTTCAATATTCACATCAGAAAAGAAGTCTGTACGAACAATACGTTCTTTAGAACGATTAATCTTATTCGAAGCATACCATGCTGATTCTAATTGACGCACTTCGCGGCGCACCACTTCATCACGTGTTCTGCTATTGCCAGCAATATTGATGCGTCTGATATAGACTCGTTTACCTGGATCGACAAAAAAGGTAAAAGCAGCCGTATGTTGCTCTTTATTCACTTCTGGTACTGGATTCACATTTGAAAAAGCATAACCATCGTTACTCAAGCGATCACTTATCGCCTTGCTTGATTGGGTTATTTTATCGCGGCTAAACGTATCACCTTTTTTAATCGTGATCAGTTGTTGCAATTCTTCATCTGGCACAATGGTTTCGCCAGCTATTTTAACTTCAGAAATCGAATATTTCTCACCCTCAGTCACATTTACCGTGATGTAAATATCTTTCTTGTCTGGCGAAATTGAAACTTGCGTTGAATCAATATTAAATTCAAGGTAACCCTGATTTAAGTAAAAAGATCGCAATGTTTCAAGGTCAGCATTTAATTTTTGTTTTGAATATTGATCGTCTTTATTCCACCAACTCATCCAATTGGGCGTGGTGAGTAAAAATTCTGCACGTAAATCATCCGTTGAAAATGTTTGGTTACCGACGATATTGATGCTACGGATTTTAGATACTGCACCCTCTTCAATGTCAAAGCGCACTGCAACTCGATTTCGCTCAAGTGGTGAAACGACAGCTTTTACCGTTGCGCCATATTTACCTTGAGATAGATATTGCCGTTTGATTTCCTGTTCGGCCTTATCTAATTGTGATTTGTCGAATATTTGTCCTTCTGCGATGCCGATTTGCTTGAGACCATCTTTCATTTTATCGGTTGGGAATGATTTGTTGCCGCTGAAATCAATTTGCGCGATTGACGACCGTTCTTGCACGGTGACTACTAATACGCCATTTTCCGCCTCTATGCGAACGTCTTTAAAGAACCCGGTGTTGTAAAGCGATTTAATCGCTTGCGATGCGAGCTCGTCGTTCATTGTCTCGCCCACTTTTACTGGCAGATAAGTAAATACCGTACCAGCTTCTGTTCGCTGTATACCTTCAACACGGATGTCCTTAACAACAAAGGGTTCAAGTGCTAATGCAGAATTTGCAAATAAGCCAGAAATTAATAGCAGTAAGGATTTTTGTTTAAAATTCATTAAGGGTTGATCATTTTTTTTTGAGTTTTTAAAATTAATTATCGCCATGCAGTCAGCCTGTTATCAATCGATTGATATCGTTATAAAACGCCAAGATCATCATAAAACCTAGCAAAGTAAACCCAATTTTCTGACCGATTATCATAACCGATTCGGAAGTAGGTTTACCCGTGAAAATTTCAATCATATAATACATCAAATGACCGCCATCTAACACTGGTATAGGCAAGAGATTTAATATACCAATACTAATGCTAATGATCGCTAAAAATCCAATAAACACCTTAAATCCCATGCTAGCACTTTGCCCAGCATAACTTGCAATAGTTACGGGACCACTAATGCTTTTAATCGAGACTTGACCTGTCAGCATCTTTCCAAGCATTTTTAGGGTAAATATTGAGTTATCCCAAGTTTTCTCTGTGGCTTTAATTAACGCTTCTAAAACAGAATAATGGGTAGTAACAAGAAATTTATCAATCACCCCTGAATCTTGTTTAAATGATGCACCAATGCGCCCTATTTTTTCATCATTTTCTAACACTTGCTCTGGGGTCAATTTTATCTGGATTTCAGTTTCTTCACGCTCAACAATCACCTCAAGCGCAACTTTTGGATTTTTTCGAACTTGTTGAATGAAATCATCACTACTCTTTATCTTGATGGCATTTATACTAAGCAACAAATCGTTAGTTTTTAAACCCGCCAAATCAGCAGGGCTATTTTTAATAACGGTATCGATGCGCGCGGGAATATTTGGCTGAAATACTGTGATGCCTAAGCTATTCAAAAGGTCTTTATTGTTACTGACTGCATGAATGTTACCTATATTTAGCGAATGGATTTGGGGTTTTTGATGGCTGTTCAGCACCTCAACTTCTACCTTATTGTTTTTTAATGATTCTTTCAACAATATCCAACTGACCTCTTGCCAGGAGGCAACAGAATTACCATTGATTTTTTGAATGCTATCACCAGCTACAAGACTGGCTTCAGCCGCAGGGCTATGCTCAGCGACCTTGCCAACTATGGGTTTTATGCCAACGACCCCCATCATGAACAATAGCCAATACAGTAACATGGCAAGCAATAAATTGGCCACTGGGCCTGCAATGACAATGGCAATACGCTTGAAAACAGATTGCCGATTAAAAGCACGCTTTAACTCTGTTTCTGTATAGGAAGGTGCATTCGACTCGTCAGAAAATTCGCGTTCGTCGAGCATTTTTACATAGCCCCCCAAAGGGATTGCGGCAATAACTAATTCAGTATTATCAATACCAAACCGTTTTACCCAAAGAGGCTTGCCAAAACCGATGGAAAACTTTAACACCTTCACACCGCACCATTTAGCTACTTGAAAATGCCCATACTCATGGATTGTGACCAGCAAGCCTAAGGTGAAAATAAATGAGAAAACAGTCAACATAAAGCACTGACCCTTAGTTTTGCGTCTTTTCTTGCTTGCTCGTCAATGATTTCCAATTGATGAATCGACTCAACTTGTTCAATTTTGGCTGAACTTAACACGGTCTCAATAATTTGCGGAATGTTCATAAAGCCGATTTTCTCTGCCAAAAAAGCTCCAACGGCCACTTCATTCGCTGCGTTTAAAATAGCAGGGGCAGTACCGCCTATATTCAATGCATCATAAGCAATCCTCAGGCACGGAAAGCGTTCTAGGTCAGGAGCGCAAAAATCTAATCTTGCAATTTTAAGTAAATCTAAGCTGCTGACACCACTTGCCAGCCGAGTTGGATAACCAAGCCCATAGGCGATGGGGGTTCGCATATCAGGATTGCCAAGTTGTGCCAACACGCTCCCATCAATATATTCAACCATAGAATGGATGATGCTTTGTGGGTGAACAATCACATCAATCTGCTTAGGAAGCGCATTAAATAACCAGTGCGCTTCGATAACTTCTAAGCCTTTATTCATCATGGTGGCTGAGTCGATGGTGATTTTAGGCCCCATTACCCAATTGGGATGATTGAGCGCTTGTGCTCGTGTTACAGTATTAAGTTCTTGCAAACTGGCATTACGAAAAGGTCCACCAGATGCCGTTAACAACACGCGTCTAACTCCCATGTCACTCAGTTGACGGCTGCGCTGTTGTGGCATTACTTGAAATATCGCATTATGTTCACTGTCTATAGGTAGTAGAGTGGCGCCACCTTCAATAACCGCTTGCATAAACAAATTACCCGCTAACACTAGCGTTTCTTTATTTGCCAGAAGAATGCGTTTACCTGCTTTTGCCGCTGCCATGGCTGGCTGTAAACCAGCCGCCCCAACAATAGCCGCCATCACAATATCCACTTGTTCATGAGCGGCTATTTTATTCAGGGCATCTACCCCTTGTAAAACAATCGTGTCTGATCCAGTTGTTTTAAGCTTATAACGTAATTCATCTGATGCGGCTTCTTGTAGCATGACCGCATATTTAGGCGCATGCTTCATACACAAATCAAACAAGCTTTTAACATTATCGTTGGCTGATAAAGCAAAGACGCTAAAACGATCAGAGTGCTGTGCAATAACGTCTAAAGTTTGTGTGCCAATGGTGCCAGTAGCACCCAATATAGTTACGCTTTGTGGCTGGTGGCCAGATGATTTATCGGCCATGTAATTGCAGGCTTGAAAAAAGTGGAAAGTAAATATAAAACAGCACTAATGGTAACGTAGAAATTAAACCGTCAATTCTATCTAAAACGCCGCCATGGCCTGGTAGTAGATGGCTACTATCTTTTACACCCGCTTGGCGTTTGAGTAGCGATTCAAACAAATCTCCCATCACACTAAGTATTACTATAAGCCACAATCCGACAATAATCCAATGACTGTAAAATAAATAATGGTTGAGCAATAATCCATATAGGGTTGCTGCTAATATCGCACCTGCAACGCCCTCCCATGTTTTACCTGGGCTGATCTCAGGAGCTAGTTTGTGACGACCGAACTTTTTCCCAGCAAAATAGGCGGCGCTGTCGGCTAACCACACTGTACCCAATATACCTAATAGCATCCACGGACTAATATTGTGCAAGCCATCGAGGGCCACCCAGGTAGCGAGCAAAAGCAACAACCCTAATGCAGATAATATAAATTTGTGATTAATCTTTTTTCTAGTAATCAGCCAAATCGGTGAAAGAACAACCCAAAATATAGTTGAAATGCCGAGAAGTGCGAATATCCATTCATCAATATAAAGACTAAGTGGAAGTGTGATGGCTAATTTGGATGCAAAAGTTATTGTCAATCCAACAACCAATGCACTTGAAACAGCGAAGTACATTTGATGTTTATTTAGCTTAATGAGGTTAGACCATTCCCAGACGGCGAGTATGGTTGCCGCCAGAGTAATTAAACTCCACACCAAATCACTGGCTGTAAATAAAGCCGCAGTAAAGCCAATAAAAAGTACGATAGCGGTAATAATTCTAGTTTTAAGCATGATTTATAGAATGATTTATTAAAATTATTGGTTTGAAATAGGGAATCTTTAAAGTATGGCTAAGCTTTAGCTTCAGTGAGCTGTTCGCTCGTTCGACCAAAGCGTCGTTCGCGCTTTTGATAGGACTGAATGGCCAGCTTAAAAGCCTCTTCATTGAAATCTGGCCACAAGGTATCGGTAAAATATAATTCCGTGTAAGCAAGTTGCCATAGCAAAAAGTTACTAATCCGTTTTTCTCC
>NZ_JABFRA010000081.1 GCF_013141425.1 Methylotenera sp.
TGAATTATGCCGCAACTTGCTATGCGCAAAGTGATGGCATGTTCGATATTACTTCTGGTATTTTGCGCCGCGCTTGGAATTTTAAATCGAATCAGTTGCCCGATGAACTGCAAATTAAACGTCTTTTAGAAAACGTTGGATGGCAAAAGTTGCGCTGGGTCAGTCCTGTGCTGGAGTTTCCTATTGCAGGCATGGAAATTGATTTTGGCGGCATTGTAAAAGAGTATGCGGTAGATAGGGCTGCTACGCTGTGTTGGGAGGCGGGCGTTAAGCATGGCATCATTAATTTGGGCGGTGACATCAAAATAATCGGTCCGCATCCTGAAGGTATCCCTTGGCGTATTGGCATTCAGCATCCGCGAAATAAAGGTAAAGCCGTTGAAACCATTGAATTATATCGTGGCGCTGTTGCTAGCAGTGGCGATTATGAACGCTGCATCACCTTAGACGGTGTTCGCTACGGGCATATACTTAATCCAAAAACAGGTTGGCCAGTGCAACATTTGGCCGCCGTGAGTGTGGTGGGTGATTTCTGTGTGGTGGCGGGTAGCGCTTCGACCATTGCCATGCTGAAACAAGCTGATGGCGCAAATTGGCTGGAGAATTTAGGTTTGCCGCATTTATGGGTCGACATGCAGGGTGACGTAGGAGGCTCGCTAACGCTTGTTTAAATTTGGCCTATATTTCTTGTAGTAGCGGTCAGTGACCGCTACTACAAATACTGATGACTTATAGAGATATTGACGCTAAAAATCACTAGTTTTTCAGTTTATAAAACCGGTTTTCCAGTGTTTTGCCATTTGAAATATTATCAAGTTTACTTCCCACAGCCTCGCCTAATGACGCCAGTCTTTCATCAGGATGCGGGTGTGTTTTAAACAAAAGTGCAACGCTATTATCATTTTTGCCCGTCTGGCCTAATAACTCTAACACTTCGGTAAGGCCAAACGGCTCATAGCCAGAGCGTGTCGCGTAACTTAAGCCCAAGCGATCGGCTTCAAACTCAGCGTTTTTATCTAAACTTCTCGCGCTGATTTCAGCGCCGCTACCAATGGCTTTGCTGATAATTTTATTGTCTTTCCCTAGTTTTTTATTTAAAAAGCTAGCACCAAAATTCAATAACTGCTGTTTTTGCAATACTTTCAATTGGTGTTTCGCTACCACATGTCCAATTTCATGACCCAGTACGCCAGCTAGTTGCGCTTCGTTACTCATTTTGCGGTAAAGCCCTTTTGTGATCAACACATAGCCGCCAGGCGCGGCAAACGCGTTTAAGTCGTCGCTTTCGATAACGCCGAAATGCCAGGGTAAATCAGGCTGTTCCGATTGCGATGCAACCCAGCGCCCCACGGAGTTAACATACTTTTGCAAAGCTTCATCTTTTACCAAAGGTGCTGCGCCAAGTAAGTTGCCCGTAATTTCGCGGCCTAGAGCGATTTCTTCTTCTTTACTCGGGTTTTTCCAGTTAATCGTCGGTTGTGATGCTTCGCTATTATTGTTTGCCGTTACAGTTGTTGTTGCTTCGGCAGGTGCAGCATTTTTAGCATCAGTTGTCGTCGGTTGAGCATCAGCCGGTAAGCCTAATTGATCTTCAATTTGTTTTTTTGCGGCATCTTTTAGTGCGCCTTCAAAGTCAAAAGCACTACTATTTATGCTGACACCAGCAAATAAACTGGCGACTAGCGCAGATATGAAGATGGCTTTTTTACTGGTAATTTTAGTGAATTGACTCATTTTGAGCCTCCAGGTACGGCGGTTAAATTGGTAAACGATACAGTATGCAAACCGCCAGCATTGGCGAATTGTTTGCCCTGATTAGCGCTCTGTGTATAGCTTTCTAGCGTTTTAACTTCCGTTTCATTAAACTTTGCGGCTTTAAGTTCTTCTGCACTTAAACCTCGTATGCCAGTGGTAGAAACCACTTGGCCTGTGCCTGCGCGGCCGCTTGCCACAGCAAGGGCGCCTGCGGCTTGATTGCTGCTACTTGAAGCACCCCGTTTAACCGAGAGTAAACGCACCCAACCTATAGTTTTTTTACTTTTAACTTGTAGCCAAGCACCTTTTTTGTTGAGTATTTCCAAGGTTTCACCACGGTTCAAAGTGCCAGTTACTTTGGCATCGGCAAATGGCTCATAGCGCAAATTATCATTTTTGAGGGCGCTGCCTGTTGCGGCGGCTATGCTCAAGTTAGCTAACAGCAAGGCGGGAAAGCTTGCTGCAATCAGAAGTCGGGTGAGGGTTCTCATTTGTGTTGGTCTTTCTCTAAAATGTCTAATTTAATAATCGCTTGCGCAAATAAGCCGCGCCATTGGCTATCCATCGGTTTTTCTGCATTGAGTGCGCCAGCATGTTGCACATAACGCACATTGGTGTCATTTGGCATACCCGTGTTTTGTAAAAGTGATTTTAACTTTAAGCCAAGTTGGGTGGCGTCATTGCTCACTTTTGCAGCTTCTGCCGCATTATCATGCTGGTGTGCCCAGCTCACGGTAATCATGTCGCTAAACAGCCCCCAAATGCCACTTTGCGTGCCTTTTAATATCTCCACCGTGGCTGGCATAGTGCAATATTGCTCAATTTGGTGTTGCAGTTTTTTAAGCAGGCCATCGGTTAATGGTACTTTGCTTTCTATCAAAATTGGCATTAATAATATCTCGGCGCCTTTTTTGCCTGATTCGATATCATTCGCCAGTAAGCGCTGCATGGCTCTATCGTTAGCCAAGGCGTATATTTTAGCAATACTGAAATATAAAATTGCCCAAGTGATGGGGCCTGTGATGTCCAGATAAGTATTGGTAATATTGAGCACAAGGTAAGACAGTGCAAGCAACACGAGCTGACTACTACTGAAAACAGTCGTTACTTTGTCGCGATCTACATTGCGGTAAAAAGACAAGGCCGTAAGCCAAATCAGCAATAGGCTCATTAGCACATAAGGCGTTTTGCCACGCCATACACGTAAGTAATCAACATGTTTTACGTTGTCGATGGCAGTAGCTAAAATTTCCACCCCTGGGAATTCTTTGGCCATGGCGGTAGCTTTGATATCAAAAAGCGAAGGCGCAGTAGAGCCGATGATGACAATTTTGTTGGTAAATTCATTCTGCACACGTTTTTTTACTTTGCTCGCCATGTCGGCGTACACATCGCTAAAACTTACATACGGGTAAGTAAAAGGCTTGCCACGCCAGTTTATCAGCATGTTTTGTGGCAATGGGTAAGAATTCATTTGTCCATAATCTCCCACAACTAACGGTAAAGAGGGCAATAACCAGCCATTTTCATCGTGCCAAAGTCTGTATTCGCGCGTAATGCCGTCAGCATCGGCATAAATGTTATGGGTGCCGAGTCGTTTGGAGTTTAATGCGGCTGCAAAATGTGGCAATACGATGGCGATGGGTTTTTGCGCCTTAGAAACAGGTTCACCATTGACCGTGCTATTCTGCTTGCCCAAGCTGGGAATCATGTCTGGGGTGATTTTGCTTAAATGGTCACTTTTTTCAGATAAGCGCAACATTGGAAAGAAGGTGTTATTGGTACCTGCAATCACCTCGTTAAAATAGGCGTCGCTATCGGGATTGTAAACATCGGCATCGCTAAACAAAATATCAAACACAATGGCTTTAGGGTTCTGCGCTTCAATGTTTTCGACAAACTCACCAAGCACCTGGCGCGGCCATGGCCAGCGTCCATACTCTTTCGCCATGGCACTTAGTGAGGCTTCATTAATGTCGACAATAATAATTTCTGGATCAACTTTGGGTTTTACAATGCGGTTTTTAACCATCAGGTCAAAGGCACGATTGCGCATATTTTCACCAATGTGAAAAATACCAGCGTCTAACAAAATCAAAGCTGATAACAGAGCGCAAAGGTACAAGTAAAAATTATTGTGTAATTTGCGTGTGATATCCACTAACCATAAGCTGAGCAGTAATCGAAGTTTTATCATTTTATGGGTTTGAATTTAGTAAGGGGTTTAAATTTAGCCTGATTCTAACTATGTAAAAACGTTTAGCGAATAGCATCCTAATATGGTTAAAACTTAAACTATACGTCAATAAATTGCACGCAATAATTGTAAATCAGTTTTATTGACTTGCTCATGTTTAAAAGGATTGTACATTGAAAGATAAAACTATTGCCGTTCGGCATAAGTAATTCTAAAACCGCTGCAATCTGCATCGGGTATAATCTCACCTTATGACACAAATAATTATTTTAATCTTAGCAGTAGCCATATTTATGCTGCTGATCTGGCAAATTTGGCGTGCAAACCAGCTTGATCATAACGCTGTGATTTTGCAACAGTTGGAAGATAAACATCGCGCCATGTTGTTGGATATCAATGATGGTTTAAACAAGCTAGGTGATCGTTTAAGCGCTTCGTCAAACGAAACCAGCGAGCGTTTGCGTACTAGTGTAGCTAATGAGCTACAAGCTACCCGTGACGCCATGCAGACCTTGCAATTGGCACAAAATAACAGCCTTGCGCAAACGCGTGAAACGGTATTGGAAAAGCTACATATTACCTTGAGCGAGCAAGGTAAGTCGCAACAGGCGCTGATTAATGACACCATGTTAAAAGCGACGACTACGCTGACGCAGAGCATCGAAAGTCTCACAAAAACGGTGGACGGGCGTTTGGAACAAATCGTCGGAAAGGTTTCTGAGCGCTTGGATGAAGGTTTTAAAAAGACCAACCAAACCTTTATTGATGTGATGGCGCGCCTTGCCACCATTGATGAAGCGCAAAAGAAAATTGACGGCCTAACCACCAATGTGGTGAGTTTGCAGGAGTTGCTTGGTGATAAGCGCAGTCGCGGTGCCTTTGGTGAAGTGCAGTTGGAGGCTTTGGTGCGTAATGTGCTGCCAGTCAATTCATTTGCCATGCAGCACACGTTTGAAAACGGCACACGCGCCGATTGCGCTTTGTTTTTACCCGAGCCTACGGGTACGGTGGCGGTGGATAGCAAGTTCCCGCTAGAAAATTATCACCGCATGTTTGATAATAAATTGAGTGATGCCGAGCAATTGCTGGCAGAAAAACAATTCAAGCTGGACGTCAAAAAGCATGTGGACGATATTGCCAATAAATACATTATCTCTAACGTAACGTCAGATGGCGCGGTGATGTTCATTCCCGCCGAGGCGGTATTTGCCGAGTTGCATGCTTACCATCAAGATGTGATTGAATACGCCATGAATAAACGCGTTTGGGTAGTTTCGCCTACCACGCTAATGGCAGTACTTAATACAGCAAGAGCCGTGCTAAAAGACGTGGAAACGCGTAAACAAGTGCATGTGATTAAAGAAGAGTTAGGCAAGCTTAGTAAAGACTTTGGACGTTTTGACCAGCGTATGAAAAAGCTGGCTGACAATATTCGCCAAGCGCATGAAAATGCGCAAGAAGTGCATATAAGTAGCCAGAAAATTTCCAATCGTTTTGCGCAAATTGAACGTGTAGAGCTGACCAATCAGCCGCTTGATGTGCTGGACATTGTTGATGATAAAGAAGATTAAGTAAGTTACTCAACCCTATGAAAATTAAAATATTTTATTTTGCTAGGCTAAAAGAAACGCTCAAATTCTCAAGCGAAGATTTAGAGTTGGCTGACGATGCTTTTGCCAACACACTGACCTTGCTAAAACTTAAAGCCTACTTAGCAAATCGCAACGAGACTTGGCAACAAATGCTGATGGGTAAACTAAAAGTTCGTGGCGCGATTAATCATGAGTTGGTGGATGACAATGCCACGATTGTCGATGGTGACGAAGTGGCTTTTTTCCCACCAGTCACAGGTGGTTAAGGAGAGCCCCTCCCTTGATGGGAGAGGGTTAGAGAGAGGGTGCAAAGTTTAATCAAAATGACAGTGCGCGTACAAATACAAGATTTTGATGCTGGTTTAGAAATAAACTTGCTACGCAACGCGCGTAAAGACGCAGGTGCGGTTGTCAGTTTTATCGGGCAGGTGCGCGATTTAAATGAAGGTGATGCCGTTTCTAAACTCACATTAGAACATTACCCTGGCATGACAGAAAAGGCGCTGGAAGCGATTGTTAAGCTGGCGCAAAGTCGTTGGGATATATTTGACACGGTCATCATTCATCGCATAGGTTCCCTGCAGCCTGCAGACCAGATAGTGCTGGTAGCCGTGAGTAGTGCGCATCGTGGCGAGGCCTTTAAGGCTTGTGAATTCATCATGGATTATTTAAAAACCGAAGCACCTTTTTGGAAAAAAGAACAAACAAGTACTGGCGAACGCTGGGTGGAAGCCAAGATTACAGACGAGGATGCGCGCGAGCGGTGGAAAAAATAGTTGGAAATACAAGAATTAAATTCAATCAATAACCATCATTAACATTAGCAAGGCAATATGTCATCACTTAAAACTTCAAATTTAGCAACTTCAAATTTTTTATTGCCACAGCAATTAACCCTCAATATTTCGACCGAGCAATTTAATTTTTCTGATACGTCTGAATTGATTGGTGCAAATAATATCAGCGCGCAACATCAAGCTTGGGTGGCGCAGTCTGAGGCCAAAAAAGCTGCTGAATTTGGTTTGAATATCCAGCAAGCGGGCTTTAATTTGCTAGCGCTTGGCGAGCCAGGCACTGGGCGCACCACGCTAATGTTGAGTGCCATGCATGAGGCCGCCGCCAAACAAGCAGCACCTTCAGATTTAATCGCCTTGTATCAGTTCGAAGGCAATGGCAGACCATTGTTTTTAAAATTACCTGCAGGCCTTGGTACACAGTTAAAACAAGCTTTAGACTTGTTTATTCGACATATTGCCAAAGAATTGGCTAATCTACTTGATGCTAAAACTCAGGAAAACTCGACAGCTTCCATTCAAACTTTTTTGGTGGCGCATGTTAACGCTATCAAATCAAATATGGCGTATATAAACACCAACCAGTTGCTCACGGATTATTTCGAGCTATTGCAAAAAGATGTATTAACGTTTTTAGATGCTTGGCAACCTAGTGCCAGTGGTGATGCTGACAACAACCTAGATGCCTTGCTCAGCGAGAGCTTTTTTGGCCGTTACCGTGTCAATGTGCTTGTGGCGCATGATGCTAACGAGAGCGCACCAGTAATTTATGACAATGACCCAAGCTTGCAATCCTTATTCGGTGGCATAGAAAGCGCGGGCGACTCCAGCACAACACCAGACTTTTTGCGACTACGGGCGGGTAATTTATTGCGGGCAGATGGCGGAGCTTTATTGCTTAATTTGCGCGACATTCTTGCCGATGAAGCCAACGGTTCGCAACTATTAGAAAAATTGCACCGCTTCTTACGTAACGGTACATTGCAAATTGAAGACTTAAGCAGTAGCAGTAGTCAGGGTGCTAGTTTTGTCAGTGCACAAGCCGCAATTCCTGTGTCAGTTAAGCTGGTGTTAGTTGCCACACGTGAAGATTATTATGAATTGATTGATGAAAAAGCGGATTTTTTTAGCTACTTTCCAATCAAAATTGAGTTTTCAGAAAAAGTAAAAGCCAGTGCAGAAAATTACGCTGCCTATGCTGCTTTTATTGCGCAAAAAAGTGTGCAATTTAACTGCAAACACTTTACTGCACAAGCCGTTGCAGCCTTGCTGCAAGCCATGCACAGGCTAGAGGAAGACCAAACCCGCATCAGCACCAAGTTTGCCGTATTAGAAAAACTCATGCTGGAAAGTGCCGCCGCTACAGAATTGCGCAATGCAATTTTGGTTGAGTTAGAAGATGTAAAAGCCGCGATTAACCGCAAATATGCCCGCCACAGCTATATTGAAGCGCACATGCGCGATTCCATTGTTGATAACGAGTTGATGATTAACGTGCAGGGCGAGGCGGTAGGGCAGATTAATGGCCTGACGCATATTGACCTAGCTGATGCGAGTTTTGGCTCGCCCGTGCGTATTTCAGCTAATTGTTACGCAGGGCGTTTAGATGTGCTGACCATTGACCGCGAAGTATCGATGAGTGGGCCAACTCATGACAAAGGCGTAATGATTTTGCAAAGCTGGCTACACAGTAATTTTGCCCAATTCAACCCCTTAAACTTCACCGCTTCATTAGTATTTGAGCAAGAATACAACGGTGTGGATGGCGATTCCGCATCGTGTGCGGAGTTATTTGCGATATTGTCAGCCCTAGCACAATTGCCCATTAAGCAGGGCATTGCCGTCACAGGTGCACTCAACCAACATGGTGAAGTGTTGCCAGTAGGTGGCTT